>JACMMM010000065.1 GCA_014379065.1 Saprospiraceae bacterium | reverse complement strand
GGGATGGAGGCTGTCAATGCTTGCCGTACTGTCAATCTTGAGGCCATTGCTAAACCAAGTATAGGTGTACTGCGGCGTCCCGTTGGAAGCCACCGCCGTTGCGCTGCCAAAACCGCCTGCGCAAAGAATGTCAACATCCGTGACGGCAATATCAACGGTGGTATGCGCCCCCACGATCCCGCTTGCCGTCCCAGTACAGCCTGAAACGGTGTCTGTCACCACGACTGAAACAAAAGTTCCAGCCGCCAGCCCAGTTACCTGAACGACATTGGAATCAGGAGGGAGGATGTTCCACTGATAAACGTAGTTGCTTCCAGGTGGGGTTACCACAGCGGTCGCAGTAGCGTTGTCAATACCAATACAAGTTGCGCTGCTGACCACCAATTGTACATCCAGACCCGTAATGTGCGGAATATTTACCCATAAATCCATTTGGCATTGATTGGAATCGAAGGTGCAAACGTAGTACAGACCAGGGGGCAGTCCTGTCTGTGAAGGGCCACTCGGAAGATTGTTTGGCCAGTTATAAGTATAAGGTGGCGTGCCGCCCGATGCCTGTACCGTAGCTGTCCCATTGTTGCTAAAACCACAAGAAGGAGTGAGCCAAGTTATAACAACCTCTAGCGGCGGAGGCATATCAACATAATCAGAATCTGTGGCCGTACAGCCGTTTGCACTGGTTACCGTGCAAATGTAGAGGCCTTGGCTAATGTTGGTAATGAAGGAAGTATGTGCCCCATTACTCCAGGAATACGCGTAAGGGGTTTTGCCGCCTGTTGCAACAGCATTTGCGGAGCCACCTTGCGGGTAAATGGAACAGGGGATATCCGTAGCTGTGACCTCAACGGTAAGGAGAGCGTCAACCGTAAAACTTTCTATTCCCGAACAATTGTTCGCATCTGTCACGGTCAAGAAATAATTGCCGGGTGCAACCACTGGAATCGCTTTAAACAAGGAAGTGCCCCCCGGGCCATTCCAAGCATAGGTATAGGGCGGTGTTCCACCAAATCCATTGGCGGTGAGTGTGCCATTATTGCCGGCGCAATTTACATTGGTCGCAGTAATGGATGCCAAAACTGCACTAGGTTCCAATACAGAGATCTGGCCCGTAGCGCTGTTTAACAGTGCATCCGTTACCGTCACGGTGTAAGTACCCTTGCCAATACCAAAAGTGGTTTGGCTCGTTTGGCCTGTACTCCAGACGTATGTATAAGGGTTTGAGCCGCCAACAGGAAAGACGGTTGCCGAACCATTCGTAAAGCCATGGCAAGTCGGTTGCACAATGCTAAAAGTCATCTGAATCTGCGCCGAGGCCACGCTGGCCGAAGCCAAAAGCGTCAGGATAATGGCCGAAAGGAGGCTTTTTTTCATCTTGCGATATTTGTTTTGTGTCGCGTCAAGTTTATAAAACGCAAACAACAGAGTGAGTTCTTTTGGGCTGGCGTCCTTATGCTCGTGTGCGGTAAATTTAATTTTATCAAGTTTTACACTTGCTCTTGAGGATTTTAACGCCCGTGATTTCAACCCTTCGTTCTCTGGAAGCCCGCACATCGTAAATGGAAGCGCGGGGATTTTTCGGGTCCTCGGCTGCCGGGTCTTTGTATACAGAGGCATCCTCGCCATTCGGTATTCGTTTAAACTTCAACTGACCGGAATTGTCAGGCTTATAATATCCCAAAAACTCTCCGGGTCTGCCAGGAAATGGTCTGTACTTAAAATAACCAGCGTCATAGGTGACAAACATATTATACACGGAAGCAGTACGCCGGTTGGTCAGATGTAAATTGTAATCCGGGTTTGCCAAGGGCGAAGCATACCCTTGTATTTCTATTTCGATGGTGTCACCTTGTTGGAGAATTGTATCCAGTTTTTCAACAAAATCCCGGAAGCGATCAAAGTTTGCGCGGGCTTCATTCTCGAAGAAATTGTGAATCAATAGGGAATCTTCTATTCTTTTACGACCGGTCAATCCTCTGATATACTCCGGAATAAAAAGGTCTCTATATCTTATAGCATAACCCAAAAAAGTTTTTTGATAGTCAATCAATACGCTATCCTGATATAAAGGATCTTTTCGATCCTTAGACAGCGCATTTCTCATCTCGACCAAATATGGATTGGTAGCGTTCACCAGTGAATCATCAGTAGATGCCGTTCGCTTGGGGAAATCGTTATCGAAATACAGGGCTATTTTTTCAAAATTTGCAAAAGGATCAGGACGGCGAAGCCTGAGATCAACATATAGGGTGCCGCCTTCTATTCGACCCACCGTCGAAACGATCTCTGAAGTGTCAGGTGACCTATAACCTTTCTTTTCCATGACCACTTGATATTGTGCTTCAAAATCAATTTTGTAGTTTTGGATATTTGAAGTGGATGGCAATATGTCGGTGGCCTTTTCACCCGTTTTCAGATTAAAAAACTTCGCAGTGGCCCCATAAATGGGAGCGTCTGTTTCGCAATCCCAAACTCTGGCAACCAAATTGATACGAGGCCGTAAATAGAGGGTGTCAACGATTTCGCCTTTCCATAATTCATCTGGGGTTGTAATATCGAGCAGCGTGTCTGATATAAAACCGTCCTTTTCACCAATCAATACGTATTTGTTACCCAGTTTTACGTCAAAATAAAAAGTGCTGAAAGAATCGGGCATTGGATTGTCTACCTTAACGAGTTGACCGTTCCCCTTTTGCTCATACAGGGTGATGCTAGTGTAAGGCAAAATTTGTTTTGTAAGATCATGCAAGGCAAGGGCCTTGTATTTGACCATAAAATCAACATAGAAAATATCGTAACAACAGCCCTCTTCAGAGTAATTGATATTGCCGTTTCGATTACTGCTAAAAAAGCCACGTCCGCTTTGATCTTCGAGTACAAAGTATGCGTCGTTTGCGCTGCTGTTCACGTGAGGCCCCATGTGGACAGGGGTCGCCCAATGGCCTTTACTTCCTAACCCTGATTTGTACACATCCAAGCCTCCAAGCGTCCGCAGGCCATCGGTACTGTAAAACAGGGTGTTGGAAGGCTGATGGTAAAAAGGAGTGACGTCATTGCCGGCGGTGTTCAAATCTTCCAACGGCTGCGGGGTAGTAAGGGTATCACCTTTAATTTTGCTAAACCAAATGTTTTTGTCGCCTTTGCCATTATCATCAGGTCGGTCAGAGACAAAAAAGAGCGTTTCAAAACGCTCCCCCGGAAGCGTCCCAATGCTGGGTTCTGTACTGGTGAAACCCGCCATGTTTACGGTCAGTTTTTCAGGAAGGCTCCATGTAGTGTCAAGCGGATTTTTTTTGCGCCGATAAAGATCAAAACGAATATCGGCAGAGTCGTGTTTAAAATCACCGAGCGCGTAGTAGACGACATCGTGCGCTTTGTTGTAAGTGAGGTGCGCCGTGTGTTGCCGTTTCAAATCATTAAACTCCCACTCGGATACTCCCATCACTTGGCTTGGGCCCAAAACCTTATCTGTACCATTCGCCTTGAGGATTTTTATTGCTTTTCGATTTGGGTTTTCCCGGTCCTTTTTTAAATCAAAGCTATACGATGAGAAGTATAATTGACCATCATAGGGGTAGGCAACATATTCAGAATAGTCAACTGTGCTGACGTTGGCCGTAT
>JACMMM010000578.1 GCA_014379065.1 Saprospiraceae bacterium | reverse complement strand
TAGGTGAATTCTGAAGTTCGAAAGTGGGCGACATGGGGCGAAGGTACTATAGGTCAGTCTCCTTCTTCCAACTCAAAAACCTCCTCCACTTTTATGTTAAACACTTTGGCAATTTTCAGCGCCAATACAGTCGAAGGCACAAATTTCCCGGTTTCTATGGCATTGATCGTCTGACGGCTCACCCGAACTCGTTCAGCGAGCTCAGCTTGTGTCATATCATGCCGGGCACGTTCTACTTTGATGCTGTTTTTCATAAGCCATAGCGCTTGCGGGCAATGAATAGCCCTGCAAAATAGTAGATGAAAAAGAACGGGATCAGGTGCCGATACGACCAGTCTTCTTTTGACAACTCCATAAACATTTCGAGCAACCCGAGTGTCATCACGGTTATAATGCAAAGTGGAAAAGCAACGACAAGCGCTTCGAGGTGAATCTGCTTGTGCAATTCGTCCATGCTTCGGATGGCACGAATGAACTCATAAACCATCCAAACGAAAGGCAAAAGCGGCAGAAAGGATAAAGCAAGCTTGTACTCGAAACCAAGTGGTACTTCGGCCACGATCAATCTGGCTCCAATGTAAGTGACTCCCCAAATTGCAAAGGCTGTTAATGGCCTCGGCCGACTCGTTTTTTGTGTGGAATTGGATGTAGCATTCATTTTATCTTCCTTTTTTAAGTTAAGAATGTACCCCAAAAGTAAAGCGTAGTTTTTAATTTGTAAAGTTTACTTTACAAAAAGACATCTTTAGGCGACTAATTTTAGATAAATTTCTACGAATGGAAGCTTAATGCAATTGCTGAAACAGAGCAGCCGGGCGATTTCGGGTCACCCGGCTGCTGCTTTAAGGCAAACAAAGCCAGCCTACCGCTGCACAACGGTTTTTCCCTGATACAAGACGGCGCCGCGCTCGTCGCGCAAAGTGACCATGTATAGGCCCACTGGCCATCCACTCACATCGAAAAAGACTTGACCCTTCTTGTCATCCAGCGCAAGTTGCTGGGTCAAACTGCCCGTTGCGCTGCGCACTTCGAGCGTGAGCATCGTGCCGGACATCTCTGGGCATTCCACATACACCCGCTTGGTGGCTGGGTTGGGGAACAGGTGCAGCGGCGCGGCAGCGGTGAAGGGGTTTACTTGCGGGACGCCACCGCCTATTTTCCAGACAAAATTATTGAGGTTCACATCGGGGAACGGTGCCGTTCTGTCTTGTCCGTAGAGCCAAATGTTTCCCATGTCGTCCTTTGTGAGCGAACGCATCAGGTGCACTTTCGCCTGCGAAAAGAGCAGCCAGTTGGTCGCTCCCTGCGCGTCCATGCTCAGGGCGAAGCCTTGATCTTCGACGCTTCCAATCGGCATCATCTCCCATTGGTAACCGCTGAAAATGTAGTCGCCGTTCGAGATGCGGGCACCGATCATGTTGTCTTTTTGGCCGCTGAGGTCAGGGTACAGATTTTTGAAAACGATGTTCCCCTGCGCATCCAACTTTAGCACAGCCAGACCGAATTCAGTCGTGTTGAAGTATTCGCCAGCCAGCACAGTGTAGTCGCCATCTGCAAAGCCTTTGTTGAAGTAGAGGTTTTTCGCTTCGGTTTCGAAAGTGAGGTTCCAGGCAAAATTGCCGTTCGCGTCGTAGCACCCGGCGAAGCCGTTGTAGGTGCTCTGCCCGCCATTTCCGTATAGAACCACCCGGTCGTTGCCAACGGGAATTAGGCCAAAATCTTCGCCAAAAGCGGGCACCTGCGGCATACCTTTTATCCATTTGATGCCGCCGTTGGGTGTGTAGCAATTGACTTGATAGCCTTGCGAAAAATCAACTACGGCCACCACGATACATCCGTTGGGCAGCACCGCGAGGGCGTTGTCATAAAAATCGGGGAATTGGGAGGATATGAACTTGCTCCAAAGCACAGTGCCAGTCTCGCTCAGCGACACCACGCGTACGCCCGGTTGCGGGATATCCGCGTTGGCAAACGCCAGTGCGAAGCCTATGCCGGGTATCCGTCGGACAGCAAAAAAGTAATCGTCCCACAAATTCGGGTGAGCGTAAGAGAATTTGCTGAGCACCGTGCCGTCGGGGCTGTGGTGCGAGAGGCCGTAGCCAATACTGTCCAAGCGGCCTAGCCAGAAGCTGCCGTCTGCTTCGGCCTCTATGAAAAGCGAGGTCGCTATCCGGGCAATCTCTATTTGGCTCAGCACCGCGCCAGTGGGCGAGAGGTGGTACAGTAGCACATGACCCAAGGAGTTGGGGATGGTGTCGGAGTAACCCGACACGACCGAAACGCTGCCGTCGGGGCGCATCATCACTTTGTAGGGGTAGTCCCAATGTTGGCTGCCGAACTGGAATTCTTGGCTGATCTGTGCGGAAAGGGAGGCCGCGAGAGAAAGGAGCGAGAAGAGGAGGAGCCGGAAGTGTTTCATATTGCGCAGGTTAATTTGGCAAAGATACAGGTGCAATGAGAAAAGCGGCTTGCCCTTATCTCTGCGGCATCCTTATCTCAATCTTCGTCCCTTTTCCCAGTTCGCTGCTGAGGCTGAGTTTCCAACGGTGCTCCTTGCACATGGTTTTGACATAAAACAGCCCAAGTCCAAAACCCTTTACGTTGTGTACGTTGCCTGTGGGTACGCGGTGGAATTTGTCGAACACGCGCTTTTGGTGCTCTTTCGGGATGCCAATTCCGTTGTCTTGCACACTCAGCACAAGTTTGTTGTCTTCGTTTCGGAGGCCGACGTGGATGTCGGGTTTTTCTTTGGAATACTTCACGCCGTTGTCCACGAGGTTGTGGAGGATATTGGTAAGGTGGAGTTTGTCGGCGCGGACGAGCGGGTTGACAGCATCGAGGTCGAGGTGCAGCGTTCCGTTTCTGTCGTTGACTTTTAGTTCAATGGAGGGAGAAATGCTGTGGATGAGTTCGGCAAGGTCAATTTCTTCCACATTGAGTTCAATGTTGTCACGCTCGATTTTAGCGAGTTGCAGCACTTTTTCTACTTGGGTATTGAGCCTCAAAACCTGCTCTTTTATGATGCCCGCGTACCGATTGAGGCGAGGATCTTCTTTGATTTTATCATTTTTCAAAAACACATCGGTGGATATGTTGATGGTTGAAATAGGGGTTTTGAACTCGTGGGTCATGTTGTTTATGAAGTCGCGTTGCAGCTCCGACAACTGCTTTTGCCTCAAAATGACGAAGATGGAGTAAATGAAAAACAGCACGGTGAGCAACATGAGCGCGGTGAAACCCACCACGAGCCATATACTGCTGAGGATGTTGGCGTTTTTGCCGGGGAAAAGCACACCAAAATAATAGATAAAATCTTGGTCATAGTGCTTGGGCAGTGGCTCTGCCAAGGGCAGTGAATCGTCTTTTTTTGTGGAATATTTTACGAGTTTGCCGCGCACCATCTGGTCGCTGGAGCAGTCAAAAATGCCATATTCATAGTCTTCTTTAAGTCCCTGCGTCTCAAATGACTTGCCGAGCGCGTGTTCCAAATCACTGGCCTCGAAGACATTGTTGACGTTGACGACCCAATAGTTGGTGGACACCTGCTGCACCAGTTTTTGGCTCGGCAAGGCGAAGAGGTTCATCTGTGCCAATTGGTTGGCCGCGTCGAGCATGGCCTGATTTACCCGACGGTTGAATTCTTGTTCCTGCAAGTTCCATGTGCGCAGCACCCAATAGGTTTGCACGGCTAGGAGGCTGAGGCTCGCCAAAGCCCCCAACACGATGACACGGCGAATGATGGTGTTCCTCATGCTTAATGGTGATTGGTTTAATTGGTGATTGGGGGATTTGGTGATTGGTTTATCGGTGATTGGTTTATCGGCAACTATTTGACTGACTGGTTGAATGGGTTTTGTTTCCGCTATAAAAAAAGCGAAACCCTCTGCAAAGCAGTTGGTTTCGCTTTTTAATATTTTCCCACTTAGATCGGGTTAGCCGCAAAACCTTGAACTTCAAAAGTCCAACGTCAATAGCCAATGGTCAAGAGTCAAGAGTCAACGGTCAACGGTCAAAAGTCTCAGTCATCCATTTCCACCTCGTCGCCACCTTCTTTGATCACCTCAAATTTAACGGCAGCTTCCACTTCAGGGTGGAATTTGACTGTTGCGGTGTACGAGCCGAGTTCCTTTACCTCTTCTGGCATCTCGATGATGCGCTTGTCGGCATCCACGCCAAGCTCTTGGAGGGCGTTGGAAAGATGTAGTGCTGTGACCGAACCAAAAAGACGGCCGTTTTCGCCCGCTTTGGCTGTAATCTTAACTTGCAGGCCGGACAATTTGGCTGCCACTTCTCTGAAGGCGGCGATGAGGGCGGCCTCTTTTTTGGAGCCTATTTTCTTCATGCCTTCGAGGCGGGCCAAATTGGGCTTGTTGGCCACGATGCCCAAGCCTTGTGGGATGAGGTAGTTGCGCCCGTAGCCGTCTTTAACCTTGACGACATCGTGCTTTGCGCCTACCTTGTCAATATGATCGAGCAGAATGATATTCATTGCTGTTGAAATTTAGATGTTATTATTTCATCAAGTCGGCCACGAAAGGCAGGATTGCCAAATGACGTGCGCGTTTGACGGCAGTGGCCACACGGCGCTGATATTTCAGGCTGTTGCCTGTGATGCGGCGTGGGAGCAATTTGCCCTGTTCGTTGATGAATTGGATCAGGAAATCCGAGTCCTTATAGTCAATGTACTTGATGCCGAATTTGCGGAAACGGCAGTATTTTTTGCCACGCAGCCCTAGTTTTGGGTTGCTGAGGAACTTGACATCTTCTCTTGAAGCAGCCATAGTATGGTGTGGGTGAGTGATTGGTGAATGGATGGATTTTTAAACGTCAAGGTCAATGACTTCAGGCGCCAAAACGGCTTCGATCTCTTTGTCATCAATAATGGCAGCAGGAGCGGGAGCAGAAGCAGAAGCAGATGCTTCTTTTTTCTTGCTGCGCGTACCGATGAGGCCCTTGCGTTTGTCGTCGTTGTACTTGATGCCGTACTTGTCGAGTTTTACCGTGAGGAAACGCAGGAGATTTTCGTTGCGTTTGAGGTTCAACTCGAATTTTACCAACCATTCGGAGGCTTCGCAAGCGAACTCGATGCAGTAGTAATAGCCCGTAGAGCGCTTGTTGATGGGGTAGGCCAATTGACGGAGGCCCATTTCATCCGCATGGACGATGGACGCACCTGCGCCCGTTATCTCCTTCTGGATGTTTTCCGCTGTCGCTTTTACTTCGTCGCCCGACAGCACTGGGTTTACGACAAAGTTGACTTCGTAATGTCTCATTATGAGTCTGTTATTGAAAAAAAGAATGAACGTTCTGTAAAAAACGGGCGCAAAAGTAGCAAACACCGCTTTCTTATGCAAATGTGTTTCCAAATTTAATTTTGGATTGAAACAAATCATTCCAGAACCGCCAAAAAACTACCTTTGCCCCCTTTATATGAAGTGATGAAGTGATAAGGTGATGAAGTGATCTTCGAGTGCTCATCGCTATCACTTCATCGCTTTATCACTCCATCACTTCATACCCATGGCAACTATACGTCAAAATCAAGTAGGCGAACTGATCCGCCGCTACTTTGGAATGATCCTTACGGAAGTAGGCAGCAATATATATGGCCGTGGCAAACTTGTCACCGTCACCGATGTGAAAATGACCCCCGATCTTTTGGTGGCCAAAATCTACATCAGCGTGTACGGCACAGAGGACAAACCCGAAGTCATCCTGCAACTGGAAGATTCTCACAACATACTGCGCCAAGCGCTCGCCGCTAAAATTGGCAAACAAATGCGCCGCATGCCCGACATCGAGTTTTTCCTCGACGATACGGTAGATGAGATGTTCCGGGTGGATGACCTGCTCAACCGGGTGAGCGAGGCGGATAAAAATATTGGGAAGTAGGTCGAAATATCCCAATATCCCATTATCTCAATATCCCAATTTCAGGCATTGGATCCCATACTCGACATCGCTCGCCACACCATCCGCCTCGAAGCCGAAGCGCTGCTCGCCTTGGCCAACAGCCTTGACGACAGTCCTGATTTTCAACGCTTAGTGGAAGATGTGGCCGCCGCGCCCAGCAGCCGTTTGGTCATTACGGGCATCGGCAAAAGCGCGATCGTGGCGCAGAAAATAGCCGCTACGCTTAATTCCACAGGGACTCCGGCGCTCTTCTTGCACGCCGCAGATGCAATCCACGGCGACCTGGGCATGGTGCAGCCAGCCGATTTTGTCATTTGCCTTTCCAAAAGCGGAGAAACACCGGAAATTAGAGTCCTCGCTCCACTGGTCAAGAACTTTGGAAACCCGCTCGTGGCTATCACAGCCAATCGCCAAAGTAGCCTTGCCCGACAAGCCAATTATCTGCTTTACACGCCCATCGAACAAGAAGCGGATCCCAATAATCTGGCGCCCACCACCAGCACTACTTCCCAAATGGCACTCGGCGATGCCCTCGCCGTGGCATTGCTTTCCAAAAAAGGCTTTGGTTCTGAGGATTTTGCGAAATTCCATCCGGGAGGGGCGCTTGGGAAACAACTTTACCTGAGGGTGCAAGACCTATACACGCTTAACGAGCGACCCGTGGTCGGCCCGGATGCGACCCTTCCCGAGGTGATTCTGGAAATCAGTTCCAAACGATTGGGTGCTACCGCTGTGGTCACTCGAGAAGACGAATTGCTGGGAGTCATCACTGATGGCGATTTGCGTCGGATGCTTCAGCGCGGCGGCGATTTCAATGTCGTTTGTGCTCGTGACATCCTCAGCCCTGCTCCCAAGTCTGTCAGCCCCGACACACTCGCGGTGAATGCGCTCGCCCTGATGCGCCAGCACTCTATTTCTCAACTTTTGGTGGTGGATAACGGGCATTTTTTAGGCATCGTGCATTTGCATGATTTGCTACGGGAGGGATTGGTGTAGTGGGATTTACGATTTTTTACCCGCCGTAGGAGGGACGATTTGTGAATTAAGATTACTCTGATTCGATACAAATCAAAAAATGATCGGCAGCAGAAGCCAGCCGCGAGGGCGCAAATTTCTTTTCCATAAAATTTAGAAATCGCAACCAGCGCGGCCATTTTTCAAAAAACGGATTCAGGTAAGAAGGCGGTAGCCAGAAGCCAATGGGTTTGATGGTTGACCGTTGGCCATTGACTCTTGGCTTTTGACCATTGAACCGAAGGTGTTTCTGAAATTCTGAAAGCGAATAGTACCAAGTTGGAACGGTCGTATGCGCGTCCAATCGTGCGTCCACCGGTTTTTTACTGAACCTTCTAAATGCCTCGCGGGGCTTCAATTTTAGGAGGAAATACAAGGTTTCCCACCAACAAAAGCGTCCCATGACGACTGCGATGAACCTCCCGCCGGGTTTCAACTTTTGTGCAAAAACCGCCCCTAGTTTTCCCAAGCCTTCTGGTGACACGCAGTTTAGGCCTCCAAAATTGGAAAAGATAAGGTCGAAATTGCCTTCGGGCAACTGTTCGATTTCTGTGAACGAACAGATTTGTACGCTTGCTTTTTCAGCCAAGCCTGCCCGTTCTATTTTGGCTTTTGCAACCGCAACCATTTCTGGCGAGGCATCGGTGGACAATACTTGAAAGCCTTGTTTTGCAAACCAAATGGCGTCCTCGCCTGTGCCGCAATTGAGTTCGAGTACTGTACCGGCGGCTTTTTACGCAGGATTACAGCGGCGAAAACCCCCCGGACAGTAACAGACC
>JACMMM010000064.1 GCA_014379065.1 Saprospiraceae bacterium | reverse complement strand
TGGCCACCGGTCCCAGTTTTTTGTACATTTCATTGAGTTCGCCCGCGGCGGGCAGGTACCAGTCGTCGAAGCCGTAGGCCACCAGGTTGGCGCAAAGTTTCGCGGCGTAGGGCGTGCCGCCGTTGGCGCCCAATTGGGTCACGATTAAAACTGTATTAGCCTCTCCGTTGAAATCCATGTTTGCCGCCGCCGTGGTTGTAATATTGGCTAAACCGGTGATGTCGGTTCCATACCCGCCCCAATCCACATCAGTGCCATTATCCGAAGGGTGGGTGTAAATCACGTCACCGTTGGTCATCGTCACTTTTATCGGGCTGTCCAGCTGCGATGGCGCTTGCCAGAAGGGCTTGCCGTCGGCGCCCATAGTGAGCACCGTGCCGACTGTTCCGGCGGGCAAGCCCTGCCAGGCTGTGCCATCGTAGTACACGATGTCGCCGGTCTGTGCGTCGGCGGGCAGACCGCCGCCGGCGTTGGCGGCGTACAGGGCGTAGGGTACGCTCAATAGCTCGGAGCCGCCCATGTACTGGTAATTCGTGCCACCGGAAGCGTCTAGTGACAGCAGTACATAGATGGGTTGTTGGCCCCAGGCAATTTGGATAAAATTGCCTGACACAAGTGTGCCCCGCCCGATCTCCAGGTTCACCAAACCGAAACCACTGGTCGTGGCCGTGTGGGTTTCGCTGTAAAGGGTATCTGGCCCAAGCAGGTCGATCTTCAGGCCCACGTTCTGGTTGGCCAGCAGCTGCCCGGCAGCATTGCGCACCACGGCCTGGTATTTGAAGGCTTGTGGCGCCTGAGCTTGGACCGCAAAAGATAACAGTAAGAGCGAAAGAATAGAGAGTGCAATGCTTTGCATGACTAGTTGTGTTTAATGATTTTGAATGTTTGTGTGGTCTTTTGGCCTTCGGCGCGCAAGCGCAAATAATATACACCATTGGGTAAACCTTCAGCGTTCCACCGCTCGACGTAGGTGCCGGCAGCTAATTTCTCCTGCACGAGAACCGACACTTCTTTTCCCAAGGCATCAAATACTTTCAAGGAAACGAATGACTTTGTTGGAAGGCTAAATGTGATGGTCGTCGCCGAAGGAAATGGATTTGGATAATTCTGGCTGAGACTGAACGCTTTGGGCAAATCGGTGGAGAGGTTTTCAACGGATACAATTTCCGATAGGGGTCGTTTCCACACACCGTCGCTGTAAGTCCCCGCAAAGAGATACGCCCCGTTGGCAATAAGAGACCTGATATACGAGTACGGTAGCCCCAAATTGAATGCAGTCCAGTTTGCTCCTTTGTCATTGGAACGTAAGACGCTGCCGTCACTAGTCCCCGCAAAGAGGTAGGCCCCGTTGCCGACCAATGATGTGGTATATGAGTTCGTTAGGCCCAAGTTGATTTCAGTCCAGTTTTCCCCGTTGTCGTCGGAACGAAGAACGCCGCTGCCCATCAACGCAAAGAGAGACGTCCCGTTGACGGCAAAAGCCTCGACATCTCCACCCGTTAGTTGAGTCCAGTAGGTTCCATCGTAGTCGAGGCGACAGACACCGCCTACGGATAGCCCCGCAAAGAGATTCGTCCCGCTGACAACAAGCGCTGTGACATAGGGGTTAAAATTATAGGGATCTGTATCCGGTAGTCCATTGCCAATTGAAGCCCAGTTTGTCCCGTTGTCATCGGAACGAAAGACACCCTCGTGATAAGTTCCCGCAAAGAGATTCGTCCCCATGACAGCAAGGGAATTGACATCCAAGGGTATCCACGAGTTGATTGAAGTCCAGTTTGCCCCGTTATCGTCGGAACGAAAGATGCCGCCAGAAGTCCCCGCAAAGAGATAGACCCCGTTAACGGCTAATGAGGAGACATCTGTGTTTGTTAACCCTGAATTGACCGGAGTCCAGCTTGTCCCGTTGTCGTCGGAACGAAAAATGCCGCCGCCGCCAGTCCCCGCAAAGAGATAGGTTTCCTTGACAGCAAATGCATTTATGCCGCCGCCGGTCGGGCAGTTAGTTTGCACCCATTGTGCAGGCAATATATTTGTCCTGCTAAGCAGGATAGAAAGGGTCAATAAAAGAAACCGGAAAATTTTCATGTGTATTACTCCTTTTAATTGTGAAGGATAAAGGTTTTACAACCTATGCTGGAAGCATAGCGAAGGCGATGAAGCGTAAGATTGCGGTTGCGAAAATTTGATTCTTTTTCATATGGTGGTTTTTTTAAAAATTTGAGTGAACCTTGTTCATGATTTTCAGCGGCTTTCCAGATTTGAAGTCCGGTTTTGATCGCCTATAAAGATGAATTTGGCAACGACGGGAATCGTTATATGTCGAGAGCATTTATTTGAAAAAGCACCACTATCTTGAAGGAAATCAATTACTTGTCCGCTATCGTTTCGGGTGACCGCTCAGGCATCACCCAAATGTATGCAGCGCTATTTCCTGCAATTCGCCGATTGGTGCAGGACAATGGCGGTTCGGAAGACGATGCAAAAGACGTGTTCCAAGACGCCGTCATCGTGCTGTACGAGAAGGCACAGAAACCTGATTTTCAGCTTACCAGCAAATTCAGCACACTGCTCTACGGCGTGTGCCACAACCTTTGGCGGTCGCGGCGGCAAAAAAAATCGAATTCGGAGCTAACAATCCCCGACGACGCCAAATACATCGCCGACGACTCCCATGAAATTGACCTGCTCCAAATTGAGCGCAACAAACTTTTTTACAAAGCCTTGCGCCATTTGGGAAAAGACTGCCAAATACTCCTTGAACTTTTCTTCCAAAAACTGAGCATGAACGAGATCGCCCAAGCGATGGGCTTTGCCAGTGAAGGTTATGCGCGTGTGCGAAAATCGCAGTGCAAAGACCGGCTGGTCGAACTAATCAAAAGCGACGCTGAATTCCCAGAACTGCAAACTGCCTGATGCGAAACTCCTTTTTCAATGGCTTGGGGCCATCGAAAAAGGAGTTTATTTTAAATGCTGACTCTCATGGATAATTTAGACACGAACGAACGCATCGAACAATACTTGCGCGGCACACTTCCGCCAGAAGAGCAACTGGAGATGGAGGCCCGGCTTGCTACCGATTCATCTTTCCGCGCCGAGGTGGAATTGCATCGCCAATTGCACGAAGAGTTTGCTGATCCCAAAAAACTGCAACTCCGTGATTTATTGACGGATGTGCTCAAGAATCCGCCCCCGCCTTCACCTGCCAACTATGGGTGGTTGAAATGGCCCGGTATCCTATTCGGACTTTTGCTATTAGGCGGACTCGGGTGGTATTGGCTTGCCCCAGACCCGGAAAGCGCTCAGCCAGCCACGCAGGAAGAAATCAAATCAATACCACCTGCCAAAGAACCGATTGCAACACAGGAAAAGGACAACACCCCAACGGAGCCCATCGAGAAAACACCGGAACATCCCATCGCGCACGCGGATCCGGCTGCATATACCCCCAACCGCGATTTTGAGAACCGCCTTGGAAGCATGATCCGCTCCTCCAATGGAACGGCTGAAATGAGCAGCCCGGCCATGGGAGCGAGCTTCAAGGCTGAAAACGGTGTAGTGAAAATCAACTTCCGCGGTACGGCTCCGGCCGATGCGGATACGGCCCGGTTTCCCTTGGCGCTGAAAATTTATGACAATCGTGCTTCCTCTGGCAAATCGCTTTTACGTTTGTTGCCAATAATCAGCAACCGCAACGCATCGAATGGGACATGGGCTTTTTCTTCCGCGCAACGACTCCGCTTGCGGCCAGGGCTGTACTATTTCACCCTAGAACGGCAATTGGACGAGGATTTGATTTTTGTAGGGAAGTTTAGGGTGAAGTAAGGGACCAAAGCCAAAACCTTTCTGCCAAGCCAAAACCGCAAACCCTAACAATCCCCTGTGTTCATCTCAATATCCACCGTAATTTTCCTGACTTTCACACTTTTGACCTCTTGGTTCGGGATTTTCAAACAATCGAGCAGTTCTTTCGCTTTGTCCGCACATTTCGTGGCATCTCCTTTGCCATCAGGGTCATTTATCGGGAATTTGAGGTTTTCATCCAGATAATAGGTCATGCCCCCAATAAGAGCTTCGTCAGCATAAACGGAGATAACGATTTCCCTGTCATTGGTCAACAGGACATCATTTTTGGTGAAATCCGCGCCCGCTTTTAGGTTAATCACAAGTTCCCTGCGTTCGCCGGGCTTCAATTTGAATTCATTGTTTGGAAGGTCTTGGAAAGAAATTCCCCAATTTTTTTCTTTTAGCAGGGCAGGCAGTTCAATGGTGATTTTCATCAAGGCAGGTTTACGGATTGGGTTGCCGACAAAGAAAATTTTACGGTCTAAACCTGCTACCAAGCCCCTAAACCCACCTCCTGCTGGCACAAGGTTCACATTCCGCTGGGCAATATTGTTGTCGTTTGGCACCAATCTCCATTCTTCTATGGTTTCCCCAATGGTAAAATTAGCAATATTGCTTGGGTCGCCTGTGGCACTTGCTATCATCATCATGCAGTCATGGCCATAGACATTTTTGTTGGGCAGCCACTCAAAGGGGCCGACTGTTTTTTCCTGAGTGCTGTTGGGATTGAGCGTTCCGATTGCCGTTCCAGTGTAGGTCATTTCTTCAAAATCATTGGGCCAGGTCAAACCAGCACCGGGCAAGCAATGGAAACCGCGCACTGTAACATTATTGGCAATTTGCCCCCCTCTGTTTTTAACCTTGACATAGGCAAAATTGGTGGCCCCTAGGATTGGTTCTTGGTGCGTATCTATTCCATCTGCTGCACGCCTGTTCCAAATGGACTGACAATTCCAGTGGACAGGCTGAAAACCATATTCGCCGTTCCTTCCGTCCTCGATATAAACATCAACATCCGGCGCCGCACCTGCCGATGTGAAGGGGGAGGGCGTTCCCACTGGTTGAAAAAGCCCTTGTTTTTCAAATGACCACCGGACCACCTTGTTGTATGCACTTCCGGAAATGCCCCTTGATGTCCAGTCTAGCAGGTCGGTGGCCATCATGGCATTGCAAAAAGCAAGTGCCGTAGAAGGGTTTGACATTGGTGTCAACGTGCTGATGGTGCGCAGGATCAAGTAGGTCATCATTTCAGCGGCAAACCTTCTGCGGTTTAGATCAACAGAATCCCCTCCAATGGAGCGATAAACCCTGAATAAAGTGGTGGCAAGGATTTCTTCGCTTTGATAACCATAAATATCCTTTGACCCACCCCAAGCCCAACCACTGCCAACAGCCTTATCAAATCTTCTAAATCGAACCCACGGTGTCAACATAAACCTGTCCAAAGTTCCCCTTACTTGAGAATCCGGATCATTGTTTATCGCACCAATACTGTCTCCGGCACTATGGGCAAAGCCAAAATTTGCACTACCTATGTGTTCGTATAAAATGCCATGCCCACCTAGTTCGTGAAGGACCACAATGTTGTCCAAGGCAATCCCAATCGGATTTGTAATCGTATCTATAACATTGTCTGCAAGTGAAAAAGATGCAAATCCTATCCCGCCCATCCCGTTGCCCTCACAATGAGCACCGATTTCGATGCCATTTGTGGATACATAGTGTCCACGATGGTCAACTGATATCGGGAAATTGGTATTATTGAAATAGTTGGCAATTGGAAAGCCGAGGCTTTCAACCATGGCAAAAAACCGGTCAACATGATAATAGGCATTCACTGCGGCAAAATCATTGGTTCGGACATCAAAGTTAAAATCTGAACCGCTTGGCTTGGTGGGCGGTGCAACGATTGGGTCCTCTACATCGGTAAGATTGGCAAACCGTCCCTTTAAACTTTGCACACCACCAACCGGAGCGTCTAAATTGGGCAATACGACCGTATCGCGCAACAGATTTAGCACTGCATTGGGCTTTACGGCTGTATTGCTTGTTACACCTGTTTTTGAAACTGGATCCTTCAAAAACACCTGCCCGTTCAAATTGGAGCTCAGGGCCTCCAAATAAAGCACGGATTTTGTTTCCAATTCAATCAACATCAACCAATTGAAGTGGCCGAACGAAAAAGTGACCTCCGCAACCACATAGTATTGCCCGTCTTTGATACGTTCATCCATTCTGGGCAAAGGCAGCGTGGGCGTGTGTTCTTGAAAACCGGATTCTTTGTGTTCGTCGTTGTGTTGTTCGGCCTGCCTTTTTTTACTGTCGTACCGATAAACATAAAACCTGCCCCGGATGATTTTTGCTTTCTCATCCGAGCCTTTGATGTTGTGGCGATCTGGTTTGGCCTTTTTGGACAGCTTGATCCCCAGTATTTCGTTCAACGAAACTTCTGTGGATGTTTCAGCAACACCAACGGCCTCCCGATATTTCAATGCTTCCTTTGACTGGAAACCTGTTGCAAAAAGGCTTTTGAACTGTTCAATTGTTTTTTCGTCGGGCAGTTTTGCTTCAACGCCTTCTTGGCTTGTATTGCACATGGAAACCACCCGGTTTGGGCCATGCTTGACGGTTACTGTCAGCCCCGCCCGCCAAACCGGAACGTTCAAAAAGGTTTGATAAAAACCAAGCGTGGTGGAATCAAAAAATGTTTTTTCTTCGGAAAGGCGATATTCCAACCCTTGTTCGAAAGGCTCCAGATATGACACCAATTGGTGCGCATTTTCCAATTGCTGTTCAGGTATGCCCACAATTTTTGAAACCCTTCCCAAATATTCAATCGCTGAAACCCTTGGCACTTCCGATTCCGAAAGGTAGAACTCTTCAAAGTGGTTTATATCCCTGACCACGTTTGAATGATCAAGCGACAGGTTCGCTTTTAATGCTGGATCAAATTGAATTTTCATTTGTAACAAAATTTATTGAGTGAAAAAGTGAGAGGCTATGATCTAATCAGTTGTCCCAAATTATTTGTTCTGCCCTGTAAATACCTTCAGATCGCCGTCAAAATTAACTTTTTTAGGTTTAGGCGGCGCTGCGGCCATCCGGAATAGAAATGGTGCGTTGCATGCGCCGGTGGTAACTTTAAATGTTCCGGTGGATACGAGCCCAAAAGCCCTGAAGCCGGGCAGCAGCAAGGTATGGTGGCCGGCCTTGTAGTTGACGTTCGTTTCCACGCCACCAGTCACTAATCGGGTAGATTCGATGGAATTAGATGCACTGTTATATTGAATCCCGGAAGACTGAGGCGTACCCGGATCATCTGCAGGTGTTAGCACTAGATCGGTGGCGCAGGTGGCCAGGGTAGGCGTGCGCCACACTCCGCGGCCATGGGTAGCTGCTGCTAAAAATCCGCCGTTGATTTCCAATTCCAAAACGGGAACCATCGGCAAGCCATTGCTGAATTGTACCCATTGGCCAGCGGTATTGTCGTCGTGGTAAAATACACCTAAATCGGTGCCCAAGTACACGCGGTGGAGGCTGCCAGGTTCAAACACAATGCAATTGGCCGATACGTTGGGCAGCAAGTTGCCGCTGATATTTGTCCAAGTAGCTCCGGCAGTTGTCGATTCGAACACCTTTTGGTTATTGGTAGCCCCACCGATAGTAACATATACATGGGCTGCATCATTGGGATCCGCCACTATATAAGTAAACGGCCTTGGCGTCGACGAAATAGGAGGGGTTACATTCGCGGTAGAAGGGGTTATATCCGTCCAGGTTACCGTGGAAGCCATCGCATTGTCGGTGCGTTGGATAGATCGTTCCCTGGCTACGTATAATCGGTTGATATTGTTAGGGGAGTGCGCCAGTTGGACAATCTCATCATTTGTTGGGTCGGTGGTAGTCGGCCCAGGATTACTCATGCCTTGCCAAGCGATGACAGGGATAGGGACAGGGGGGATCGGAGGGATCGGAGGAGTAATAATAGTGATGATCTTGCCTCTCCAAACGTCGTTATTAGCACCATAAAACATAATGCTTGGATCCGTCGTATGAAAAATGTACGAGGTTACCCAGGGACCATCGCCGGGAAGGATAATAGGCACAGAAATAGGAATAGGAAGATTCCCCGTAACAGTTCCCCATAATGCTCCATTGTTTAAGGAAAAGAAGCAAATATTAGGATTCGTGTAGTCTATCGCACATTCCATACCATCGCCAAACCCAATACAGGTTTGTCCGGTATTAGTTAACCTGCTAACCCCAACATCCTGTGCGCCTACCAAATATAAATTGGGATTTTGCGGCGAGCCTCCCAGCCTGTAATATTGGGAAATGGCCAAGTTGCTGCCTAAATCAGCCCAACTGGAGCCATCATCCATTGAGCGGAAAATGCCCGCATCGGAATTACAATACAGTGCACCGTCCAGATATTGCAGATTCTGTATATCCACATGTAAGCCCGGAAGGCTAGGGCGAATCCAGTCAATACCGCCATTCACCGACCTCCAGTAATATACACCACCAACGTGGACGATATCCGGATTGACCGGGCTGCACTCCAAGGCTACATTGTAAGGCACTTGACCACCGGGCCCGGCTCCTAATAGATCGGCACTCATTAAATTGGGTGTACTGGAACGTTTATCCCAATGAGCGCCAGCGTTGTCGCTTCGAAATAATCCCTGAAAGCCACTGAGATCTGTAAAAAGCGCATAGAAAACCTCGGAATTTGCCGGAGAAACCGCCAACTCGATGCGGGTGAAGGATCCTGTCGGCAGGCCTACATTGGTGCCTAAGGTTTGCCAAGTGTTGCCTCCGTCACGTGAAAGAAAAATATTTGATCTGCCGGCTGCTAGTATCGAATCAGGGTTGCTCGTTTTAAATTCAAAATCAATCACCGCATTATTGTTCGGAATGGGCAATTTTGTATTAGTTGCCATGCCATCCGTACTTCTGAACAATCCTAGAGTGGTGGAAACCAGTACAGTGTTGTTATTGGATGGATGGAGTTTTATTTTTTTGATGTTCCCCAAACCTTGATTGAAAGAGGTGGCTATCCAAGTAGATCCCCCATCTAAAGTCTTGAAAATTCCGAGACTGCTCCGGCGCAAGCTGACTCTATCAGGCATTTCAGGCACCGGATCGCCCGTAGCCAGGTACCAAACTGAAGTATTGGTCGGGTCTATAGCCAAACCAGCCACTCCTGTCACAGGGAGATTGTCTGTCAGGCTTGTCCACGATGCGCTGCCGTTCGTGGAGCGCCAAAGCGTACCGGTAGGGCTGCCAGTGAATAAAGTGTTGGGGTCGCCCGGCAAGGATTCTATAAAAGAAGTTCGGCCGACATTACAACCAAAGAGGAATGGGTGGTTGGACTGAAAGAGCGACCAGTCTCCGTTGGAAGCCGGCCCCACCACTGCCGCCATACGTTCGCGCCCAGAGGGCGCACTGGGCGTGTTGTAGAATTTCACGGCTTCCACAAAATTATTCAGCCGCCAGTTACTCAGCTTCCTTCCGGGGAAACTCCGCGTTTTTTCCATGTACCACCAGCGATTGAAACGCGCTTCCTCATTGTCCCATTTGTGATCTTCCCGAGAGTTCAGGGTGTCTCGGGTAGGACGTTGATCGCCGAAGTATTGCTGCGCCACCGCTTCGATGGAATCTATATCTTCCATACCGGCAATGCGCTCGAAAATGGACTGGCCGGGCAAACTGCTCAGCCAAACAACCCAGAGGGCCGTCAAGGCTATCGTCTTTTTCATGTTGTTTTTGATTTAAAAAGTAAAAACAAGGGTGTCCTGAAAGGATCCGGCAGATTAAAAACTGTAGTTCAGCGATCTCCTTTGCCAGCACCTTGCAATTGCTTGACTTGGGCTTCCAATGCCTCTACGCGTTTGTTTTGCTCCAGGATGTATAGGGTCAGCTCTTCGACTTTTTCCAACAGTTTGCGATTCATATCTCCCAAATCAACCCCTTGTTTTTCCACCTCGGCTGCTGGTGGTAAACCGGGCAAATGCCGCTTGTCGCGGATGTAATGCTCCAACTCGGACAAGGGGCGAAGCGAATAGTTTGGGTCGAAAACGTAGTCGGGCCAGTTGGTGAGTGCAGATACCCGTACTTCCGCGCAAACAATGTTCTTTTCCACCAACAGGTCGTAATTACTGGTATTGCTCAGGTGGCTAAAGCTTCCGCCGCCGATAGCCAAACGGCCGCTGACAGTCAGGTTTTTAACTACTGATGCGTTGTTGTTTACTTTTAAATCGTTGGTCACGGTGGCATTGTGGTTCACAAACAGGTCGTTGGTCACGGTGGCATTGTGGTTCACAATCAGGTCGTTGGTCACGGTGGCGTTTTGCCCCACGCTGAGGTTTTTGGCCACGACGGCATTGTTTCCCACGGCGAGGTCGTTTGCCACGGCGGCATTGTGGTTGACCGTCAGGTCGTTGGTCACGGTGGCGTTTTGGCCCACGCTGAGGTTTTTGGCCACGGCGGCATTGTTGCCTACGCTCAGGTCGTTTGCCACGGCGGCATTGTGGTTGACCGTCAGGTCGTTGGTTACGGTGGCGTTTTGGCCCACGCTGAGGTTTTTGGCCACGGCGGCATTGTTGCCCACGCTCAGGTCGTTTGCCACGGCGGCATTGTGGTTGACCGTCAGGTCGTTGGTCACGGTGGC
>JACMMM010000063.1 GCA_014379065.1 Saprospiraceae bacterium | reverse complement strand
GATGCCATTAACTCGTCAGACGACTTAGAGTCGTCAGACGAGCCTCCCCCAATGTATTTCGCTCGCATTTTCCAGCCATTCTGATTGAATGAAAAATTAGGTGAGTGCGGTGTTTCTTCCTCAGAATAAACACCTTTTCCCCATTGTTCCAGTGCTGCTTTGGTGGCCCAATGCGTTGATTCCCAAATAAGTAGGCGAATGGCTGACGCTAAAAGTCGGAATTGCAGTTCTGGAGCCTGAATGGTTAGCATCGGCTCTCCCGGCAGTAAAAGGGTGCCCTCCGGCGCGGCGTTCACATAGCTTCGTAAACTTAGACGTTGCAAATGATTCAGAAAACTTTCCTGAAAAACTGAGCGGCCTTTCGCATCTGTCACTTGCCCCAAACGCTGGATGACGGGCGGCGCGAACTTGAACCGTCGGACGTGCTCAGCCAAAAGCCCGGCACCGCAAGCGATAGAGAAGGGCATGTCAGTTGGGCAAACGAGTTGTGCCGTGATCGGTTTACTGTACGAACCGTCTCGCCACGAGTCTTGCGCAGCAAAAAGCGGATGGAGGTTGGAGAGCCAATCGTGGTTTGTCATTATTGTCATTTCGCCAAATATGCGAAGAAGTTGTAGTTCACAGCAAAGAAAAACATCTCGCCCATTAGATCAGCGTTTTGTTTTCCAAAATTCAACCCGTTCCACCCAAATTTCAGCCGTACCCCATGATACGATCCTTTGGGTGTGTTCCAGTCTTGGTAGTTTTTTGTAAACAGTTTTATGTCGGTGTTTATGGCGGCAGCAAGGTGGAACTCCGTGAATTCAAAATTTGAATAGTAATCGGGAAGTGGATCTTCGTCCTCGCCTGGCGTGGGCGGCTTTAGAAACCCTATTCCGCCTCCGATGCTGGGAAAGATACGTATTTTAGGTGTGTTCACGATGTCATAACCAACGCTCAGCCCAAATGTGAAAAAATTGGTAGGGTCGTCTTCAGGCCATACATCGTTGCCGACGATCAAATCACGGGTGAGGCTGGGGCCACCAAGCGAGCCATCGAATATAAAATTCCAACGTTTTGTCCAATAGTACAAGTCAAAGTTGAACGTGTACGGCGTACCCAACGACCGTTCTATTTCGCCTTTCCAATTGCCTATCAGAAGCCCGCCTGAAATACCGATGGCATTGTTGGTGGGCTTCAAAATCGTAGGCTTAATGCTGCGCACAAAAGCCAAAAACCGCGATGAAGGATAATGGTTTTCAAAGGATTGCAAACGATCCGCCCATTCTTCTTCATTCGTATTGAGTCGCAAAAGATATTCGATCAAAAGGGCGGTGAAGGCTTTTTCTTCTTCGTTTAAAAAAGCACTTTGAATGCTGGTAAAAACATCAAAGCGTTTCTCGTTGAGGTAAAAGTCAACCCATTGGAAAAGGCTGTCTTTGGGTGGTTGGATTTTCCATGCTTGGAGATTGCGTTGGGTTTCGTCGAAGCGACTTACTTCCTCTAGCAGCGTGCCATAAGACTCTGTCCAGAAATACAACATCCAACGTTCGTCCCAGATAAGCCCAGCGAATTGCGCGTCTTCGAGCCTTGTCAAGGAGTCCATCCAAAGCCCTGCCCCGGCTGGATCGTTCATCAAAAATGAGGCAAGCAGTTCGCGCCGGGAGTCTGCAATTTTTTCAGGAGTGGATAGGGGTTTAGGAGCTGGCAAACTGTCGGTTTGGGCGATGGACAGTACTGATATAATGTTAAAAACCAATAAGATAGAGATTCTTTTCATGGTTGAAGATTGCTGGACTTTGGAAGTTGGACTATAGACATTGGACTTTGGACGTTAGACTGCGATATTTGCCTGTTTAATCTGTTGTACTGCAAGTCACTCGTCCAAAGTCCAACTTCCAATGTCCAAAGTCAAATGTCCTTCAAAAACGCGTACTGCCGGGCCACTAAGCCAAATGTCAGAAAAAGTCCCGTCGCCGTTGGCGTGGCACTGCACGGTCAAATGGCCACCTTTGGTTTGTAATCCGATTGCAAAAGCCCCGATTTCCCCACCTTCGCTTAGAAAAGTTGCAATCGCTGCCGCCGTTGCACCCGTCCCGCAAGCGTAAGTTTCATCTTCCACGCCGCGCTCGTAGGTTCGAATGGGATAACTGTTGTTTTTGCCAGTTGCAGCCACGAGGTTAACGTTTATTCCGTCTTTTTTCCAACGCTCTGAGTACCGCACCGCTCGACCTTCTGCTACCATGTCCAAACTGTTCAAATTTTTCACAAAGCGGACATAATGCGGCGAGCCAGTATTCAAGATGTACGCATCGCCTTCTTTTTCAACGTGTTGAACATCGCTCATTTTTAAGTTGACCCACAATTCTGGCCCTAGTTGGGCCCTCTCTGAGAATACATTCGTATTGGGTGGGTAGGAGACTCCGCTGATCTTTGCTTCGTGTACTCCGTCAATTGCCATAAAGCGGCACTGTTGGTCTATGATCCCCAAATACCAAGCAAAAGCCACGATACACCGCCCCCCATTGCCACACATGCTGCTCTCACGCCCGTCGGCGTTGAAATACACCATTTCGAAATCGTAGCCTGCAAGGCTTTGCAATAAGATGAGGCCATCAGCACCAATGCCAAATCTGCGGTTGCACAGTTGCTCTATACGTTTGGTGTCAGACCGACTAATCAACTGGTTATCACGCTGATCCAGCATGATAAAGTCGTTGCCTGTACCCTGATATTTCCAAAATTTCATGGGGCAAAATTAGGTGGGGAGAAATTCATTTTGCCATTCCAGAGCAAAATGAATTTCTCCCCATCGGTGATGGCCTGATTTTTGGCTATCTTGCTGGAAAATCGCCGTTCCATAAGGTAAACGCCCCATCCCTTCAAACAAATGCACTATTTGTATCGTTCTTTGTCCATAATTGCTTCTAAGCTATGAGAAAATATCTGTTGCTTTCCCTCGTCTGCGTAGGGAGTTCTTTGCTCTCTGTGTTTATTTACAGCCAATTTGCACAACCAAGCAAGGTGGTCTGGTCTCACTCAGGCGGCGAAACACGTCTTACGGGACTGGTGGACAAGCTTTTCGACAGCCGCTCCAACAGCACTTTCCGTTCTTCTTCCCCGACCGATTTCATCGAGGCCGCAGAAGTGGCAACGCCTGCTGTTGTGAATATCCGCGCCCTCATCGAGACGGGCGGCAATATTTGGGGCGGTGGAGCCCTTACCGGCTCCTCTGGTTCCGGGGTGGTCGTTTCGCCCGATGGCTACATTGTGACCAACCACCATGTGGTGGAAAAAAGCAGCGATATCAAAGTCACGCTTGCTGACAAAAGAACCTACAAAGCCAAACTGATCGGCACAGACCCTTCCACCGACATTGCGCTTTTGAAAATTGAAGAACAAGAACTGCCTTTTGTAGTTTTCGGCAATAGCGATTCGGTGCGCGTGGGGGAATGGGTGCTTGCAGTGGGCAACCCGTTCAACTTGGAAAGTACCGTGACGGCGGGAATCGTAAGCGCAAAAGGCCGCAACATCAATATCCTTTCTGGCGCGGCGAGTATCGAATCTTTTATCCAAACAGATGCTGCCGTGAACCCGGGCAACTCCGGCGGCGCATTGGTGAACACGGCAGGCGAATTGATCGGTGTAAACACGGCAATCATTACAGAGTCAGGGAGTTATGAGGGATATTCCTTTGCTATTCCCTCCAATTTGGTTAAAAAAGTCGTGCGCGATTTGCGCGAATACGGCATCACCCAACGCGCTTACCTTGGAGTAGGTATCCAGGATTTGGACAGCGAAACGGCCCGAGACCTCGGTCTTCCGAATGGCGAAGGCGTGCTTATCAACCGCGTGGCATCCGAGGGCGCCGCCTCAGATGCGGGCTTGCAAGCGGGCGATGTGGTGATCGGCGTGAACGATACGCACGTACGCAGCACCTCGGAGTTGCAAGAGTATGTAGGCCGATTTCGTCCCGGCGAAGCGGTGCAGGTGGATTACTGGAGAGGGGGAAAAAAACTCCGCTCGCGCATCACGCTCAAGGACGTGAACAACTCTACCCACATTGCTCGCGCACAAGGCGACGAGCTTGAGGATGAACTTGGTTTTGCGCTGCGCAACCTCACGCGCGATGAACAGCGCAAGCTGCGTTTGCAAGGGGTTATTGTCAGCAGTGTACGTCGTGCAAGTGTTGTCTATGATACCAATATGCAGCCGGGATTCATCATCACCAGCGTCAATGGCAAACGGATAGGCACGGTCAATGAAGCCGTTGAGGCCATGCAGAGCGCCTACAACAACCTTTCGTTAGACGGCTATTATGAAGGCGAATCGGACTTATATTCCTATCGGTTTAAGAAGAAAGGATGAGCCTTTACCACAAAATTTCTTCTTTCAAATACCGCTGCACATAATCCTCAATGCCTTCCTCCAGGCCGATAAACGGCTCGTTGTAACCGGCTGCCCGGAGCTTGCCCATTTCGGCTTGGGTAAAATACTGGTAGGTGTCCCGAATGTCGGCAGGCGTGTCAATAAAGGAAATTTTCGGTGCTAGGTCTAGCGCGCGAAACGTGCCAGTAGCCAAGTCGAGGAAAGTTCTCGCCTGTCCCGTGCCAAGATTGTAAATAGCATTGACAGGTTTTTTTTCCAGAAAATAGAGCAGCACGTCCACCACATCCTTCACATAAATGAAGTCACGACTTTGCGCACCATCCTGATAATCAGGACGATGAGAGCGAAACAACTTCATTTCCCCTCTAGATTTTATTTGCTGCGCGGTATGGAAAATAACCGACGCCATGCGCCCTTTGTGGTACTCGTTGGGGCCATAGACGTTGAAGAATTTGAAGCCGGCCCAGTGGGAGGGGGAGAGGGTTGAGGGTTGAGGGGTTGAGGGTTGAGAAGTTGAGGGTTGAGAAGTTGAGGGTTGAGGGTTGAGCGTTGAGAACTGCTC
>JACMMM010000577.1 GCA_014379065.1 Saprospiraceae bacterium | reverse complement strand
TACGATAACATTCGGGAAAATACGGACCCTCATTCCATTCATTACCAACAACTTGAAAAACTGAACAAAGCGCTTCAGCAATTATATGCGGAAGTGCGGAACCTCTCCCATCAATTGGGCTCCGGTACGCTTCAACGTGCCGGGCTAATCCCCGTGTTGACGGAACTATTGAACGATATCGAGACGAATAACAGAATGGAGCTCAGCTTTTCTCATTTCGGAATGGCTGAGCGGCTGGAGTTCAATTGCGAATTAAACATACTTAGAATTATCCAGGAATTGATCAGCAACGTATTGAAATATGCGAAGGCGACGCAACTGATGGTGCAGATCAATCGCATCGGCGCCGATATCAATATTATGGTGGAAGACGATGGCTTGGGGTTCGACCATAAAACTTTGCTGATGCGTTCCGGAACAGGTCTGGACAATATTGAGGCGCGTCTTCGCAGCCTGAACGGCACGTTCCAGTTCGAAAACCGGCCCGCGGGCGGAACCACGGTTATCATTAATATTCCGGTTCCGGAATCGGACCTTATACCTGATAAACTCTTTTAAAATACCTACCGATATGAACAAACCTATCAAGGTGTTTATCGTGGATGATCATGAAATCGTGATTGATGGCCTGAAATCAATCCTCAATCCATTTCTATACCAAAAGCAGGAAACGGAACCACTGCCTGCTCAGGAGGAAAACCATCCCTTCCGAATCGTCGGCATAGCGGAAAATGCCGAACGATTGTCAGAACGAATCTTGCATTTGCCCGGGCTGGATGTCATTGTAATGGATTATTATATGCACGGAATAAACGGCCTTGATACCGCTGTGGACATCAAAGAAAAGTTCCCGAATATAAAGATCATACTGTTTTCAATGGAAGATTCGGATGTCATTATCACGGAAGCTTTTTCAAAAAATCTGGACGGGTATGTGACGAAATCCGAAGGTCGCCAGCGTTTGTTGGACGCCATCAAAAAAGTGTACAAAGGCGAGCGGGTTTTTCCGGCGCTGAAAAGTTCAAAAACAAATAATCTCCCTTGGAAAAACAACGGGACGAATACAAAGGAGTTAGGCAGCATATTGTCCAAAAGAGAAAAAGAAATCACTTGCCTCATCGCCAGTGGCAACACCACACAGCAAATTGCGGACGCACTGAATATTGCATTCAATACAGTGGAAGTACACCGGAATAATATTTACCGCAAATTGGATATCAACCGTCTTGCGGAGCTGGTTAAATATGCTATTGAACAGCGGCTGTGCGAATAAGACCACCTCTATAGTGTATAACCACTATTTACAGCCGCATATTTCCATATACTTTTGTACCGTAACAATAGAAGGAATCAATCATCCTATTGATTGCATCGAACGAACACGCCTTAATCTCTCCGTAAGCGCTTATACGGATATATAACGCTCCATTATTTTTTTTCTGAAAGCAGATCGGCCGCATTGCAGCCTGGCTATTGCATGCAATGCAATCCGATATGCTGTTCACCCTGATTTTTTACCAACCCGTACCACTCCACTGACACAGCATCAGCCTGGCCATCTATTGCCTGTCGGTGAACCTATGGGACTAACATTCACCTATTAAACATCCAATACCATGTTCAAGTTGCTTGCTTTTCTGATCCTTTTTCAGACATCAATCTTTGCTGCTGCCCCTTCCGTCGAACCAAGCTTTTGCAGCTGCCCAAGTGTGCCCAACCTGCAAAAAACCGGGCAGACCACCAATTCTTTCACCTACGGATGGACTACGGCCTACTCTGGCGCACAGTACCGTGTATGGTACATTCGGCAAGAGGACGGGTACAACAGCGGTTTTATATACACCAACAGCCTATCCTACAGTTTCACTGGACTGAGCGCCGGGCATTATACCTTCTATTTCCAAACCATGTGCGAGCAAGAGGCGAGCAGTGTAATTGGGATTGAGGACACGGTAGTAGCATAAAGTTTGGACACATGGGTTATCCTGGGTTTTAGAAAGTCGAATCCGGGATAGCCCATGTTAAGGAACGTGTGAATAATAACTTGTTACTTAGCATTACAAGGCTTCGATTTTTTCCTCCAGCCATTTTTTTGAAACGACTGGTTGCAATTGCTTAAGTTTTTTTCTGAGTGATTCCTTCTTTGATTCCGGTATGTCTACCATTTCAAACTTCGTGGCCGCCATTTTCCGCACAAACTTGATACAGTTCAAAAATCCATCTTTTTTTTCTGTGGTCAGTTGTTTTGTTTGGACATATCGCTCAAAAGCATGTAGATAGGAAATCAAAAATTCATAGTCCTTGTCATATAATAGGTAGCGGTCGGAAACAATCTTGAGCAACAAGCTCCTGCCCAAAAGGTCGAATGATGGGAGGGGGAATATGCCGGGGGTCAGGCACGTTTGGGCCTTGTCCAACATGCCCTGATAATAGTAAATGCCTGCCATTGCCAGATCAATGGAGGCTTGCCGTTTGCTATCCTCCAAAAAAGGCGAAAACTTGGCGATGAAGGCCGTAGCCCAGTCAAACTCTTTACACAAAGAGGCTAAATTGACAATATTGATAAAAGTGAGGTGCGTAAGCCGGTTCTGCCCCATTAGCAGGTTGGCCTCCATACCCAATTTGTAAAGAGAGAAAAGTTCGCTTTCTACCGCGCAATCCCGGGACATAAGCGATATGCCACAGTTCATAAGGTGTTTTAGCAGCATGGATTGGTCGTATCTGGGCAGAAAAGAAAACTTGTCTCTGAATAGCGTCATCAGCTCCCTGAAACCCTGCTCACTATACCCTTGCAGATAAAAACGCACCAGGTGATGATAGCTTGCCAATAGGGGGTGCTTGTCTTGGAGTTCGGGGGCAGCAGTAAGCTCCAGTACCGCCTCCAATAAAGGCATCTCATACTGGATATCAAGTATTCCCTCCCTGGCTTTCATCTCTGCAACATAGCGCAGTTTGGACAGGCAATAATATAGGTCAAGGTTTTCCACGGCCAATTGAAGGTTTGCAGGATGCTCCGAGAACTTAGGCGTGTCGGGGTTATAATAAACCTCTTGGTGCAGCTGGTTCAGGATCAGGTAGTTGTCTACTTCCTTTACGGGACGGGCTGCGGTCTCGTCAATCAATTGTTGGGCTTTGGTGCGAAAATAGGCGCCCATATTGCGCTGGCCCAGGGATCTCACCAGCAAATAATCGTATAGCGGCGGTTGATCCTGACCATCAGGAGCCAACACCATGCGCACGACAAGATACTGTTCCAGTTGCTTGCCCAAGCCCGACATAAGATTGTACAACTTGGTGTCATTCAGGGAGCTCTGCCCGAAGCACCGCCGATAAGCCGCTTGCAGGTCTGCTTTTTCCAGCTCGAACGAAGGGTAATACTTGCAAAGGCACCTGAAGAACTTCAGATACTGCTCGCTAGACTTAAAAAACGGAGATTGCAGGAATTTTTCAAACTCCTTGTGCTCCTCGGCTTGGAGGGATTTAAGCAGGATCGGTAGCTTCATTTTTCACTTTTTTCAACTTTGTCGCTGCTTTCGTTCGGAGGTTTGGATAAAGATTGTAACAATGAGTACGCATGTTCAAGGTTTTGATTTTATGGCTAATACACATATAAAAACGTCAACATTATCTTGAAGATTTTAGAGAAATTTGAAAATTTGGGTAAAAGTAAGAAAAGGGGCGGGATGTACTATTGTTGCGTAATCTATTCTAAAACCATTTCATTTCCTATGAAATCCATAGAAATCTGCATCGGAATCATTTTTATTTACTTATTGCTCAGCCTTATTGCCACAATTCTAATGGAGTTGATAGCCGGATATACGGCTCATCGTGGCAGAATGCTGAAGCAAGGGATCAAAGAATTGTTAGATCAAAAATCTGATGCGCTATCCACCATGTTTTTTTCTAGCCCTCTCTTTAAGCAACTGAAGAAAGCGGAGGGCACATTGCCTTCGTACATCAGTTCAAACCGGTTTTGGGACATTATTTTTCAATATATTTCCAAAGGTGTCAACGGTGAAATAAAAATAGAAAATTTGGAGGCACAGGTAAAGGAAAATCTACCTGAGGGTGATTTCAAAGAGACCATATTGCTTTATATAAAAAAAGCAGACGGCAAAATGGATAAACTCCAAAAGTTATTGAATCAATGGTATGAAGAGTGTATGGATGGCCTATCAGGGTGGTACAAACGACGAACACAGACTTTCCTTTTGGCACTTGGTTTTAGCATAGCAGCTATTTTTAATGCCAATACGATTAAAATATACCAGGTGTTGAATAGTGATGATGATACCCGAGCGGCAATCGTAAAAATGGCGGAGGATGCCATTTCAAAAGAGACTGTATTTCGCAATGTAAACCCTATCAACAAGGAGGACTCTGCCCGTCTGGATAGCGCGATGATGGAATACCGAGCAACGCTTGACACGCTTCGTCAACAGTATGTCGCATCGGCAAATTTGTTGGGGTTGGGATGGAGATGCGATTGTCCGCGTGGCGGTTCTTGGGCCGCCAACGATTCCACCGACCAAAATAATACAAAGAATGCGCTTTTCAACTGCCCTAAAGATAAAAATCAATCTG
>JACMMM010000576.1 GCA_014379065.1 Saprospiraceae bacterium | reverse complement strand
TCAAACTTGTCACTGAAAACGGAACGCCTATTTCGTCTGAGATGCAGATTTTTTTCCGAGACGAAACGCAGCAATACATTGACTCGCTCTTCCTTGGCGGACCGAAGGAAGTGATTCGAGCCGCCCCCATCAATAGTCAGGGTATCGCCACAGGCATCACACGCACCGAGGAATTTATTCCGATGTCGGCGGCACGATTCGACCGCATCCGCACGGCAAAGGACGCATTCCTCAAAACGTCGTTCACCACAGCTGAAGATGGCAACACCTTTGTTAAACTCCTCGCCACTGATAAAATCGTGGTGAAAATGGGGATTAAAGTCAAGAAACGGCTGTAGCAAATCGCCTTTGGCATTTTGGATGAATAAATTTCGCCCACCCTTTTTAAAACAAGAATATTCATGCTTTTAAAAGATATTTCATTGAAAGCCAAGTTGTTAGGCAGTATTTTGCTGACATTAGTTTTTAGCCTCCAACTTTCAGCCCAACAAGAACTCATGCTGCACTCTATGCCAGACCTTTGGCACAGTGCTTCTACCAACCCGGCATTTTTCCCTGAAAATAAAACCATCGCCATTGGCTTGCCGGGCATCGGGCTGGATGCGGCGCATTCGGGCGATATTTCGTACAATGATATTTTTGTGAAAAGTGGTGACCACCGGGTCATTGACTTTTCCAACGCGCTCTCCAAACTTGAGCCCAGCAATACATTACACTTTGACCAACGCATTGAGACCATGTCGCTGGGCTTTCGGATACCGGGTAAAATGTGGCTTCAAGTCGGACATGCCAATCGGTTCAGTGGATCCATCATCTATCCAAAAACTTTGCCTGCCCTTATTTGGGATGGCAACGCCCAATACATTGGACAAACGGTGGACATTGCCCCGCAGACCGATGTTATAAACTGGAACGAATGGAGCGTGGGCCTGGCCAAAGGATTTGGAAAACTCCGCTTGGGTCTCCGCGTCAAATACCTCACCGGCACAAGCGCGCTCCTCACCGACGATGCGCATCATTCCGCCACCGTAACCACTTCCGATGATATCTACCAACTCTCGCTCGCCACGGATTACGCGTTCCACGCCTCGTCTATCATCTCGGCCATTGACACCTCGGGCTTGGGTTTCGACTTTACGGTGGGCAAATTGAAAGGCAAAGCCTTCTCCAAGAATACGGGCGTTGCATTTGATTTGGGCGCACAATACAAAGTAAACGAACACATTACCGTAGACTTCGCTTTGCTCGACCTCGGTGGCAAAATCAAATGGAAGGAGAAGGCAAACTATTTTATCAGTCAGGGTGAATACCAATACGATGGCGTCACGCTGCCGGGCGCGGACATCATCAATGGCTCGGACAGCCTTGATTTTTCCACCAAACTAGACACGCTAAACGACATTTTCAATTTCCAAAAAACGGCTCAAACATTTGAAACCACCTTGCCGCTGCGTGCCTACGCGGGTGGGAATTTCGAACTGAGCAAACGCTGGTCTTTCGGCCTGGGCGCGTATATCCAAAAACGCGCTGACGAAAAAGCCACGGTCGCCGTTGGCGCAAGTGCGCGCTGGGCACTGCTCAAATGGTTGTCGCTCGGCGCGATGTACAGCGTGAACGAACGCTCAGCTGCCAATTTTGGCTTCCATCTCGCACTCAAGCCTGGCCCGGTGCAGCTCTATTTTGCTTCTGACAACTTGCTCAATGCCTTCTCCGTAAAAAGCAACCCGGCAGTCAATTTGCGGACGGGGCTGAGTCTTATTTTTTGACAGAGGTTTGGTTTTTTTGACAGGATTTACAGGATGAACAGGGTTTTTTGTCGGCAAAGCCGACAATTCGAAGTCACGCATCCTGTTCATCCTGTAAATCCTGTCAAAATATACATATCGACTCAACACACTTGTCCTAACAATGCCGCTCATCCCCAAATCCTCCTATCCTGGCCCGCCTTTTTTGCAACGTGGCGGCCATTTGCAATCCATACTCCCAGGGCTTTTTCGCCGTGTGAAAGGTGTTGATTATCAAAGGGAAAGAATTGAAACCGCTGACGGGGATTTTCTGGATCTCGATTGGATGCGCGGACCTGCGCCAAGCCGTCGGCTTGTAATTGTATCCCATGGTTTGGAAGGCAATTCAAAAACGCAATACGCACTTGGGACAGTTAAGTTTTTTGCACAAAATGGTTGGGATGCGCTGGCCTGGAACTGTCGCTCCTGTTCGGGCGAGATGAACCGCAATTTCAGGATGTACCATCACGGCGACACCGAGGATATTTCTATCGTGGTGAACCATGCGCTTGCTGCTGGAGGCTACGACAGCATTGCACTGGTGGGCTACAGCATGGGCGGCAACATCACCTTAAAATACGTTGGAACAGGCGGCGAAAACCTCCCGCCTCAAGTTCGGGCTGCTGTGGCTTTTTCCGCACCTTGCGATATCCGAGCGGGTGGCGATGTGCTCGACCGATGGGACAACTGGATTTACAAGACGCGATTCATGTCTTATTTGAAGAAAAAAATCCGACACAAAGCCGTTCAATTCCCAGATCGAATTGATGTTTCTAAATTGAAACAGATTCAGCGCTGGTACGATTTTGATGAGCATTTCAGTGCGCCGATTTGCGGCTTCGCCTCAGCGGACGAATTCCATCAACAAGCCTCTGCCAAAAATTTTGTGGCGGGCACGCGCATCCCAACTTTGCTGGTGAGCGCGCTGAACGATCCGATTCTTACGCCCGAATGTTTTCCGATGGAAATTGCGCGGGAGCACCCGTTTTTGTATCTGGAATTGACTTCAGGGGGCGGGCACTGTGGGTTTCAAGCGCGGGGAGGAGGTGAGTTTTCTTGGGCGGAGAAGAGGGCGTTGGAGTTTGTGGAGGGGGCGTTGACTGTATAAACCTGTGAATATTTTCAAACATTTTGACCTCGATATACCCTGATAAGTTGTTGTAGATTGCCCATGGGAAAATATTGAAGTGGTACAAAACAAAGCGTTTTATCCCAAATACCCTCTAACACCCTCCAAAGCTTCATTCAACCTACTCGCCTCCGTTCCTCCCGCCGTAGCAAATCCCGGCTGACCGCCGCCGCCGCCTTTCAAGAATTTTTGCGCCAGTTCGCGAACGATCGTGCCAGCGTTCAATCCCTTTTCTTTCACCAAATTATCGCTTATTTTAATGGTCAGCGAGGGCTTCCCATCGGCGGAAACGGAGCCGAATGCGATGACGGCATTACCTGTTTCACGTTCTAGTTCTACAGCGAGATTTTTGACGGCATTCGCATCTCCGATGGGGAGAATTTCAGCCAGATATTTTAAGCCACCGATGTCGACAAATTTTGCGCGCAAGTCTTCGCGGAGCCCGTTGGCTTGCTCCTGAACCATACGTTCGAGTGCTTTTTGAAGACGTTTGTTTTCCTCGTTCAAATCAGCAACTGCTTTGCCGGGGTCGCGCGGGTTTTTGAAAGCCTCATCATAAATAGAAAGCCTTTCCAACTTTTTTTCAATCCATTGCTGAGCTCCTTTTGCCGTCACCGCTTCAATACGGCGCACCCCGGCAGCAATAGCCGTTTCAGCAGTGATCTTGAAATAGCCGATCTGCCCCGTGCGCTGCACGTGGCAACCTCCGCAAAGTTCGCGGGAGTAGCCCGGATCGAAGGTGATCATGCGCACGGTCTCGCCATATTTTTCGCCAAAAAGCATCATCGCGCCAGCCTTTTGGGCTTCTGCGATGGGCAGGTTGCGGGCTTCTTCGAGGGCGATGTTCTCGCGAATTTTTTGGTTCACAATGCGCTCGATTGCAGCCAATTCCTCGTCGCTGAGTTTCTGGAAATGCTGGAAGTCGAAACGCAAAGTATCTTCGTTGAGGAAGGATCCTTTTTGTTGTACGTGGGTGCCGAGCACGGAACGCAGGGCTGCATGGAGCAGGTGGGTAGCCGAGTGGTTGGCTTCGGTGAGGCGGCGCTTGGGCTCGTCCACTTCGCAGCGAACGGTTTCGTCGTCAATCTGCTCGGGCAATTTTTCTACAATATGGTAAATAAGGGTGTTTTCCTTTTTGGTGTCCAAAACACGAACGCGTTCTTGCCCCGTGCCCTCCGAGCCAAAAATCATCCAACCAGTATCGCCCACTTGTCCGCCGCCTTCCGGGTAAAAAGGCGTGCGGTTCAACACAATTTGGTATTGAACTTCGCCCTTGGCCGTCACGGCTCGGTATTTGGAGACATGGGATTTGCTGGTTTCCAATTGGTCATAGCCCACGAAATCCACGTTCGGCTCTTCGCGCAGTACCATCCAGTCGCCGACTTGTTTCACGGCATCCTTGCGGGAGCGGTCTTTTTGTTCTTGCAAGGCAATTTTGAAACCCGCTTCGTCCACGTCCCAAGCTTTTTCTTTAGCCAACAAAGCGGTCAAATCGTAAGGGAAACCAAAGGTGTCGTAGAGTTCGAAAGCCTGTGTGCCACTGACGGTTTTATGCTGAACCTCAATGTTTTCAAAGCGTTTCAAGCCCGATTCAAGGGTGCGCAAGAAGGATTTTTCTTCTTCCAAAATCACTTTTGAAACAAAGTCAATCTGCGCTTTCAATTCAGGAAACACATCCCTGAATTCTTCTGCCAGAATCGGTGCCATGCGGTACATCACGGGCTCTTTAATGTCGAGCACCGAGTAATAATATCTTACAGCCCGGCGCAAAATGCGGCGAATGACATAGCCCGCGCCGCCATTGTCCGGCATTTGTCCATCAGCGATGGCGAACGACACGGCCCGCAAGTGGTCGGCTACTACGCGCATCGCAATATCGGTTCGGAGGGCAGGCGAATCACTGCCGGGATAAACATCTTGGTATGTATGCCCCGAAAGATTTCCCAGAAAGTCAAACAGTGGTTTCCAGAGATCCGTGTCGTAATTGGATCGTGCGCCTTGCACGGCGCGGCAAAGGCGCTCGAAACCCATGCCCGTGTCCACGCTTTTGGCGGGAAGTTCTTCAAGTGAGCCGTCGGCTTTACGGTTGAACTGCATGAACACGTTGTTCCAGACCTCGATTACGTTCGGGTCGTCATTATTCACCAGCGTTTTGCCATCCACTTGAGCACGTTCGGCATCGGAGCGCAAGTCCACATGGATTTCAGAACAAGGGCCACAGGGGCCTTGGTCGCCCATCTCCCAGAAGTTTTCCTTTTTGCCAAATTTTAGGATGCGGTCTTCTGGTAGCATGCTGCGCCACACGTCGTAGGCTTCCTGGTCGAAGGGTACCCCTTCCGCTTCATTACCTTCAAAAATGGAGACATAAAGCCGGTCTTTAGGGATTTTATAAATATCGGTGAGCAATTCCCAGGACCAGGTGAGTGCGTCTTTTTTGAAATAATCGCCAAACGACCAGTTGCCCAGCATCTCGAACATGGTATGGTGGTAATGGTCATGCCCCACCTCCTCCAGGTCGTTGTGTTTGCCGCTCACGCGCAGGCATTTTTGGGTATCGGCCACCCGCTTGTCTTTGGCTTCGGAGTTGCCCAAGAAATAGTCCTTGAACTGATTCATCCCGGCATTGGTGAACATGAGTGTGGGATCCCCCTTCACCACGATGGGCGCAGCGGGCACGATCTTATGGCCCTTCTCTTTAAAAAAATCTAAGTATTTCTGGCGGATCTCCGTGGATGAAAGCATTGGGCCGCGAAAATAGTAGAGCCGTAGCATGCTACGGCTATCGGAAACCAAAAATTATGGGGACCCCGCGACGGTGTTATTCAGGCTTCAATTTATCCTTGAACGCCTTCTTGAACTTCTCCACCTTCTCGCCCACCACGTATACACAGTAACTCTGGTTGGGATTGTTGGCAAAATAATCCTGGTGATATTCCTCAGCCGCTGAATAGTTGTCCAGGGCCAGGATCTCGGTATGGATGGTACCATCCCAGAGTTTGGATTCCTTCACGGCCTCCTTGCTCTTTTCGGCAATAGACTTCTGGGTTT
>JACMMM010000575.1 GCA_014379065.1 Saprospiraceae bacterium | reverse complement strand
TTACCGACAAAAACGGCGTTTTTCGCCTGAAGCCCATGAGGCTGCCTGCCATGCACTCGATGGTGACTGTAAGCAAATCGGGTTATTTCGAGATTTCCCGCCCTTACATTGTGGAAGATGAGGCCCTGCAAACCATCACCATTCAACTACTGGCAAAAGCCTATGCTGGCTCGGTGAGCACAAGCGCCGGGGGCGTGGTGAATGTGAACGGCGGACCAAAATTGAGCTTCCCCGCTAATGCCGTCACCGATGCCAACGGGAATGTTTATAATGGGCAAATCTTCGTTTATGCCCGCTATCTCGATCCCTCCGACCCCAATCTCGGGCTCTTTGTGCCCGGCGACATGACGGCTGAAAACGCTGCGGACGAAGAGGTTTTCCTGTCCACTTATGGCATGATCGGCGTCGAACTCGAAACGGGAAATGGCCAGAAACTCAAAGTTGCTCCAGGGAAAGAAGTAGAACTTCGTATGCCCATCCTTGCCAGTCAATTGGCATCAGCGCCTGCGAGTATCCCGCTTTGGTATTATGACCTGGCTAAAGGCCATTGGCAGGAAGATGGTTCGGCACAAAAGGTGGGCAATGAATATGTGGGCAAAGTGACCCACTTTTCATTTTTCAACTGCGATGCTCCATTCCCCCTCACCCAACTCCACGGGAAAATTTATTTAGAAAATACAAGCCAACCGCTTGCCAACGCATTGATTCGTATTACCCTCATCGCCACGGGCGCTTCTTCTTTTGGATATACGAATGGAGATGGCGGTTTCGGTGGATGTATTCCTAAAGACGAGGCTTTGAAATTGGAGGTCATGATGCCCGACAACTGTGGCGGCCAAGTCTATTATTCGGCCAATGTTGGCCCTTTTTCAGACATATCAACATTGCCCGACATTATCATCCCGGCTTCGGCACAGGTGCCCGTGGTGAAAATAAGTGGGAAATTGCTGGGCTGCAGCGGCCAGCCAGTGGCGAACGGATATGTGAAAGTACAGCAAGGCACTTCAAAAGGCTTTTTGTATCCCAATGCAAACGGTCAATTTGAATACACAATGATCGTCTGCAACAATGATCCTCAAACAGGCGATATAGTGGGCTATGACCTCACGAATTTGTTGGAAAGTGCTCCGACGGCCTTCTCCACGCCGCCCAATGCCCTCAACGTCGGCAATCTCACTGTTTGCACTGCACTCACGGAGTACATCCAATATACCCTTGACGGGCAGAGTTTTGTAAAAATTGACCTTAATGGCGGGCTTAATAACTCCTCGATAAGCATTGCCACGCAAGACAGTTCTTCCGAATTTATCCATTTTACTATTCAGAACAACGGGCAGTTGGGCACATTCCCTATTACAGTCTTGAGCGCTAATTTAGTTGCATTTAACAGTCAGGCTGCGAACACCCTGACTTCAACTGTGACGGCTTTCGGAGCGATAGGAGATCCTATTATTGGCAATTTTGGCGGCACGTTCCAGGATTTTGGCGGAGCAGGCCATACAATCAACGGTAGTTACCGCGTGATTCGAAGTTGGTGACAAAGGAAAATGCGGACAAAAAGAATAGGGGTGCGGCTTCAAGTCGCACCCCTATTCGTTGAAAGTGGTGGAATGGTCTTCAGGCCGTCGGGAAGTGCGCCGTTTATGCCGCTATATAAAAAAAGGTTCGGGGGCGTAACGCCCCTGCCCCGACGGCCTAAAGGCCATACCACCATCCGCTTATTTCACCAGCGCCAACTGACCCAAATGATACGCTACATGGCTCGTCCGGTTTAACAACACGCTCATTTTATTGCGCGTGGGTGTTTTGACAAAATCCTCGTCCGTCATGGCTGTATGCTTTGATAGCCACTCTTCCGGGGTCAATTCATGAAAAAGGGCGCTCAATTGTGCATTCGACTTTTTCCAATCACTCCTCAATACCGATGCGTCGGGCATATCAAACCCTGAATTGTCTGGATTCTTGATAAACGCTTCATCCAGATGCACGTGGGAGCGTTCGCCAAGGCCCAACAAGGTCATCATACCATCGTTCACCGCAATCAGATGCCCCAGCAAATAGATAATCCGGTTTTTCCCGGGGGCTATTTCTTTCATAAGGGCTTCATCGGAGAGGGAATCCAAAAACTTCTCGGTTCTGCTGATCTGCATATCCCAGGCGATGAGCGCCATTTGGGTAAAAATGTGTTGTTGTTCCATAAATATAAGGTCTTTAAAAATCAAACTTGATCCCCTGGGCCAGCGGCAGTGACTCAGAATAATTGATCGTATTCGTTTGCCGGCGCATATAGGCTTTCCAAGCATCGGAGCCGGATTCGCGGCCACCGCCCGTTTCTTTTTCGCCGCCAAATGCCCCACCGATTTCAGCGCCGGAGGTGCCGATGTTCACGTTGGCGATGCCACAATCAGAGCCGTTTATCGAGAGGAAACGCTCGGCTTCGCGCAGGTTGGTGGTCATAATTGCCGACGAAAGTCCTTGTGGTACAGCGTTTTGCAAAGCAATGGCCTCCTCAATGGTTTTGTATTTTATCAGGTACAAAATCGGCGCGAAGGTTTCGTGCTGCACAATGTCCCAATGGTTTTCCACCTCGGCGATGCAGGGCTTCACATAGCAGCCGCTTTCGTAGCCGGGACCAGAAAGCACACCGCCTTCCACCACGAACTTGCCTTTGTGCCTTTTGATTTCGCCGATGGAATGGAGGTAGTTTTCCACCGCGTGTTTGTCAATGAGCGGACCCACGTGGTTGCTTGGGTCGAGCGGATCGCCGATGCTGAGTTGAGGGTAGGCTTTGGAGAGGGTGGTTTTCACCTGCTCGTACACGCTCTCGTGGATGATGAGTCGGCGGGTACTGGTGCAGCGTTGGCCAGCTGTGCCGACCGCGCCAAAGACCGCCCCAGTGAGCACCATTTTCATATCGGCAGAAGGCGTGATGATGATGGCGTTGTTGCCACCCAACTCAAGTATGCTGCGTCCAAAACGCGCCGCTACGGCCTGTCCTACGATACGACCCATGCGCGTGCTACCCGTGGCACTTAGCAGCGGTACACGGTGGTCTTTTGTCATGTACTCCCCTACTTTGTAATCGCCATTGATGATGCAACTGATGCCTTCAGGCAAGTCATTGGCTTTCAGTACTTTTTGGAACAGGTTTTGGCAGGCGATGGAACATAGGGGCGTTTTTTCCGAGGCTTTCCAGATACAAACATCGCCGCAAACCCAGGCCAGAGCTGCGTTCCAGGACCATACAGCTACCGGGAAGTTGAAGGCCGAAATGACTCCTACGATGCCCAGCGGGTGGTATTGCTCATACATCCGATGGCCGGGGCGCTCCGAGTGCATGGTGAGGCCGTAAAGTTGGCGGGAAAGACCGACCGCGAAGTCGCAGATGTCAATCATTTCCTGCACCTCGCCATAGCCTTCTTGCAGGCTTTTGCCCATCTCGTAAGAGACCAGGCTGCCGAGGGGTTCTTTGTATTGGCGCAGCACATCGCCGAATTGCCGCACGATTTCCCCGCGCTTGGGAGCGGGCATGTCGCGCCACATTTTGAAGGCTTGTTCGGCTGATTGGACTACCTGATCATATTGTTCGCGGGTGGTAATGCCCACAAAGCCAATAGATTGCCCGTCCACCGGAGAGATTGATTCAATGTATCGGCGGCTACCGGAGATGATGTTCTGGCCGGTAGAGGTGCCGGTATTTCGGGTGCGAAGTCCGAGTTTTTTTAGAAATTCTTTTGGCTGCATTTCTCTTATAGATTTAAGGACGTTGGATATTGGACGATGGACGTTGGACTTGAGACCGTCAAGGTATTTGACATTGAATCTTAACGGTTAAGATTTTGACGGGTCTCAAGTCCAATGTCCATCATCGTCCAAAATCCATGGTCATTGAATCTTACCGGCTAAGATTTTGACGGTCTCAAGTCTAATGTCCAAAATCCAACGTCCATTGTCCAACGTCCATTGTCCAAAATCCAACGTCCTAGTTCGCGTAATCGCTCAAAAACTTGAGCCGCATCAACTGTATCTCCTCCCAAGTAATCTCGTCGTCTTTCAGCGCGGAGAAAGCCTCATCAATGGAGTCAGAATCAGCCTCTTTGAAATATTCGATCACGGCATCGCGCACATATTCGTCCACCACTTTGTGGAGGTAATAGTCGAGTCTGAGTTTGGTGCCTGACTGCACGATGCCGTCAAGTTCTTCTAAAAGTTCCGGCATGCTCATGTCGTTGACCTTGGCAATCTCATCGAGGCCGATTTTACGGTCAATGGCCATTATATAACTGACCTTTGACTTCGATTTGTTCGCCACCGTTTTGATGGTGATGTCCATCGGGCGCTCTATCTCGTTTTCCTCGCAGTATTTTTTGATCGCCTCTACGAAGGGCTCGCCATATTTCTGCGCTTTACCCTGCGATACGCCCACGATTTTGGACATATCGTCCATAGAAATCGGGTAAGTCGTGGCCATTTCTTCCATAGAAGGATCCTGGATAATGACGTAGGGTGGCAGATTGTGTTTTTTGGCGATGTGGCGGCGCAGGTCTTTGAGGAGGTTCATCAAAGGCTC
>JACMMM010000062.1 GCA_014379065.1 Saprospiraceae bacterium | reverse complement strand
CCGTTTGGATGGAAAGCTCTTGATGTTCGCGCAGATAGCGGGCCATCATCTCAAATTTAGCCTTTGCTGCCTGAGCATCTTTCTTATCGCCTGTGATTTTCAAACTGTTGCCACGCGAGGTAATGGTGGCATCTGGATAGGCTTTGCGCAAAAGATTTAACTTTGCGTTGTTCTCTCCGAAGAGTTCAAGAGGGTCAATGCCCTCAATGGTGAGAATGATTTCGCTCAAATTTTTACCCTCAAAAATTTTGCAGCAGCGGGAAGGATAACGGCACTATTGATTTGATTTTCAACGTTTTTTCAGTGCCACGCTTCCATGCTTGTTTATAAAAGAAGTAGTTTGCTTTCGCCCACAAAACTAAGGTATTACAGGCGAATTTTTTAAACAGAAAAACAAGAAAAAGGGTTTCATCTCCTGCCAATAACCAATAACTAATCACCGATCAACCCATCTACCGATCCAACCAGTAACCAAAATGCAATTCACCACCCTTACCACCGATTTTGGCACACAGGATTTTTATGTAGGCGCACTAAAAGGCGCCCTGCTTCGGCGTGTGCCTTCGCTGCATCTAGTAGATATTTCCCACGACATCCCGCCATTCGACATTGTGCGCGGGGCATTTGTAGTTGCCAATATGTGGCGTGAATTCCCGGAAGGCACGATACATCTAATGGGTGTCAACTGTGTCTATCAGCAGGATTTTCGCTTTGTGGTGGCACGGTACGAAGGGCATTTTTTCCTCGCGCCTGACAACGGCTTGCTCTCACTGCTTTTCTCCCATCTTGAACCCAACGACCTGCGCAACCTCCCTGCTAACCCTGCCGAGCATTTTGCAGTGAAAAATATTTTTGCCGAGGCTGTGGCACATTTGGCAGAAGGCAAGCCTTTCGATGCGCTAGGCGAACACGCCGCGCCACTGCTTGAGCGTATAAGCATCCAGCCCGTTATTACCCCCACCAGGATACGCGGCACCGTGATTCATGTGGACAATTTTGAAAACGTGGTGGTCAATATCCGGCGCGAAGTGTTTGAAACTGTAGCCAATGGGCGGCCTTTTTCGCTATTTTTCAAACGCAATGATCCAATTACCCAACTTTCGGGCAATTACTGCGATGTGGCAGAGGGCGAACAACTTTGCCTTTTTAATACAGCCGACTTTCTGGAAATTGCTGTGAATATGGGTCGGGCAGCCACGCTTTTTGGCTTGAAAGTGGAGGATGTAGTGGAAATTGTGTTCGATGCTCCTGTTTCGATTGCCAACTAAACCGGATGCTCGTTTGTCAGTTGCTCGTTTGTCAAAACCCGCTGGCCGAGTTCTGCCGGATTTTGCTCGAAAAAAATGCCTGTGACGACCTACTAATTGTACACATTTGAGCCGGTTTTTACCAATCAACTTTCCGCACCAATGGCAACTTTGCCAACATCCCATTTCAAACAACTATAAACCATGTTTTTTATCTTCCTCGGCATTTTTGCCTTCGTGATTGGCGCAGTTCTCGCCAAAGTCAACCCCAACCTTGCATCTACCGGAAAAACAGCCCGTTACATCGGCCTGGCTATTATGATTCTGGGTCTTTCCACTTCTTGTTTTGTGCAAATAGAACCAGGTGAGGTAGGTGTAAAAACCCTTTTCGGCAAGATTCAATCGGGAACGCTGACCGAAGGACTGAACTTTGTGAATCCACTTGTGGAGGTCAAAAAATTTGACGTACGCACCCAAAACTACACCATGTCTGCCGTGCATGACGAAGGCGACAAGTCGGGTGACGATGCCATTCGCGTACTTGCCGCTGATGGTTTGGAAGTCATCATTGATCTCTCCGTGCTCTATCATATTGTGCCAGACAAAGCGCCTGATATTTTGCGCAATACGGGTACTCGGGAGGTGATCACGGATAAAATCATCCGGCCATTGGCACGCACCAAAATCCGCGACAATGCGGTTTTTTATGACGCAGTAGCGCTTTATTCCACCAAACGCGAGGAGTTTCAACTGAAAATCACCCAGACCATTGAGAAGGATTTTGCAGACAGGGGCATCGTTTTAGAAGATATTTTGATCCGCAATATCACCCTTCCAGCATCTGTAAAACTCGCCATCGAATCAAAAATCAATGCGGAGCAAGAGGCACAAAAGATGAAATTTGTGCTCGACAAAGAGCGTCAGGAAGCAGATCGTAAACGCGTGGAAGCGCAGGGTATTTCGGATTACCAACGTATCCTGACTTCGACCTTGACCGACAAACTCCTTCAGTACGAGCAAATCAAGGCACAACGGGAATTGGCCACTTCTTCCAACGCTAAAGTCGTCATTATGGGTAGCGGGAAAACGGCGCCGATACTTATAGGGCAATGAGACATTGGACTATTGGAGATTAGACTTTGGACAGCTTGAATGAGTTCTCAACTTGTCCAAAGTCTAATGTCCAATAGTCCAACTTCCAAAATATCTCATTATCTCAATATCTCAAACACCCCAACAGCCAGCAACCCCGCGGTTTCTGTGCGCAGCCGGGCTTTCCCGAGGCTCACGCCTTGAAAGCCGTTTGCAAGGGCGAGTTGGACTTCTTCTGGAGAAAAATCGCCTTCCGGGCCAATGGCGATTACCGTATCCTGTTGAGGAGAAATCGTATTTTTCAAATGCGGCAAAGGCTCGTCAGAGCACCAAGCGAGGCGTTTTTGCGTCTCGCTTGTTTTTTTTGCAAAATCCTGAAATCGGGTGGGGGCGTTCAGTTTCGGCAGCCAGGCTCTTAGTGACTGCTTCATTGCCGACACGAGAATTTTTTCCAATCGGTCGAGTCGCAAGGTTTCACGCTCAGAACGTTTGCAAAGCAACGGGGTGATTTCATCTACGCCGATTTCTGTGGCTTTTTCTAAAAACCATTCCAGACGTTCCATTTGCTTGGTAGGCGCAATGGCAATGTGGAGCCTCGCGGGGCGCAGGGTTGGAGCGGCGGTCTGGCCTGGCTGGGAGCTGCCTGCATCAACAGTGAGGCCGGCACCGGACCAAACGCGGGTCACTCTCTCGGTGGGTACGCAGTCGTTGGCCGCATCGTGG
>JACMMM010000574.1 GCA_014379065.1 Saprospiraceae bacterium | reverse complement strand
GCACTCCCACGTACTTAAAAGTGCAAGCACTCGGGCAAAGCGCACTTGATGCGGACAGGTCCCGTCAGGAAGACAACTCACATTGGGATATAGATTAGGAAGTGTTTCTGGACTAATTAGTCTTGAATCATCAATTTGCCGTTACCTATCGTCACCCCACCTTGCTCGATTTTGAAAAGGTAAATCCCTCCCAGCAAACCTCCTTTTTTCAACTGGAAAATCGCGCTTTCCGAATCCATTTCCATTTGCAATTTCCCCTGTAAATCAAACACCTGCAAATGAAGCGGGCTGTTTTGCCGAAGCCCTTTTACTTCTAACCATGCCGCATCAGAAAATGGGTTGGGAGATACCAGCACTTCATAGCCCGATTGCTGGGGCTGCCACAAACCAACCGCGACAAAATTCTCGCCTAAGCGATGGAAGGTTGTATTCGTGACGATCGCATCGTTGAAATCAAAATAGATTTCGGCGGTGTTTTCAACTACGGTTTCCAGCGGTGCGTCGGCGCGAGGATGGATCGTAAATTTTACAAAACCGTGCGAAGCAGGCTCGTTCACATTGGAATCCGGCAAAAGAATGTGCTCGAACAAAAACGAAAGCACCCCCGCACCGCCCAAATCCCAACTGTAAGGATGGTTGCTCGCGCCAGGTCGGATGGTAGCTGGGTCGAGCCAGGTGGAAAGAGTGTCCAATATGCGCACCGTGAAAGCTGTGTCGTTGCCCGTGTTCTGGAACTGGATTTGATATTCGAGCGGTGTGCCTGGGAGTATATAGTGTGCTGCGCCATAACCTTTTGGAAACGCTTGTTTGTCGTTCGGGTCAGACGAGGCAGTGTTTTGCCTACAATCAATATCAACAAACTCGTCGGCATCATCGGCGGGGAACATGGTCACAAAACCCCTTGAAAAAGAGCTGCCTGTAGTACAACCCTCCACCGAAACCGCAGGCGCGGAATGACCAGGGTGGTAGGCCACTTGCTCCACTTCCAAACGCCAGGTGCTGCCATTGGCAGGCACACTGACCGTGATCTCTTGCCCCGCGTTGAGTTGCAAAGGGGCAGTCATCAGCATGACCTGATCTTCAACCACAACATATTCAACGGTGTTGGCCATGTTGCCAGTACCGACGTTTTTGATCGTGAAACGAAGCGAATCGGACTGGCATTGGCTGCTGATCTGGAGGCTTGCGCCCGACCACAATGGGTCGGTCGGAATGCAAGGAATATCCGGGTAGATATGTGCTTCCGTGCAATGGGTCTGGCCGAGCACCGCATCGCAACTGAGATGGGCTGTAATGCCGAAGTTGCCGCATTCGCCCACTTCAATACTCCCCACCAAAAAGCGCAATACGCCGCCGCCTAGATCCATGTAAGGAAGGGTGGAACTGAGCGGGGTAAATAACGGATCCAAAGTGACATCCACATAAGCGTTTTCGGCTGTTGCTGTGCCGTTGTTGCAGTAGGACACACTAAAATGGTTGGTGTCAAAGCACCTGCGCAAATTGCCGGAGCTAATATCAACCGTAAGCAAGGGACATCCCGCCAGTTTCTGAAAGAGCAGATCATTGGCAGTGTACGTTTCGTTGGGGTTTGTTGCCACTACATTGGGGATTGTAGGGCAGGCTTCCCATAATACGCTCGTAGCAATGGCAGAAACTGCGTAAGTACCGCCAGACTCCACGGAGATTTGGTAATCGCCATTGGCATCCGTCAAAGCATAATACGAGCCCTGCGTTCCTTGAGCTTTTATTATCCAGCCAGAAAGCGGGGGCTCGCCTGCATCCGTCAGGCAGTTTTTAACCGTGTCCTGCAAAACTCGGCCTTCAATAGTGCTGCAAAGAACTCCGCCACCGTTGACGGTAACACTAGCCGTAGCCGTACAGCCATTTGCAGTGTTGACCACCAATATCGTATAGGTCCCCGGCTCATCAACTATCGGATTTAAAGTATTCGCGCCGCTTATTATGTTGCCGCCCAGGGTCGTCCATTGAAAAATGATATTCGGGCCGCCCATCCCAATACCCGGCAAGGTTATGGCACCACCCCCGCATGGGAGTGCCAGGTCTGAGGGCGCGCTGATCGTTGGGGTATTGTTATCTTGAACGACAGTCACGATATCGGTAGAACTACAGCCGTTTACGGTGTTCGTAACGGTTATTGTATAAGTCCCCGGTAAGTCAACGGTGGGTGTGAGGTTGTCAAAATTGCCGCTGTTTATGCCGGGCCCTTGCCAGACGTAGAAGAAGTTCGCACCAATAGAGGAGCAACTGCCGTCGAGCACAATTTGTGTGAGGGCGCAAGTCAATATTTGATTTGGGCCAGTACAAGCAATGGGCGCGTTAGCATCCACCAATACATAAGCCGATGAGCCAACCGTGCATCCAATGGCGTCGGTGACGGTAAGCCCATAAATACCAGGCAGTTGTATCTGAGGAGGGTTGGTGGTTTCGCCATTGCTCCACAGATACTGATAAGGCGGAACACCCCCAGTCACACTAGCTTCCAGCGTGCCACTTGGCGTGAAACAGTTAAGTGTAACATCGGCTATTGTGACGAGTATCTGAGCAGGTTGCGATACGGTAGCCAATACAGTAGACGTGCAGGACAAAGCGTCTGTGACGGTGCAGGTGTAGGTGCCTGCGACTAAGCCACTTAGGTCTTCGGTTGTCTGACTGTTCGACCAGGCGTAGGTGTAGGGAGCCGTGCCG
>JACMMM010000573.1 GCA_014379065.1 Saprospiraceae bacterium | reverse complement strand
TGTCAAATCTTATTCATTAAAACAAACACATATCATGACTAAAAGAAAAAACTTTCAACCCAGTGCTCCTGTCACTGGTCTTTGGATTGTCGCGCTCATCCTTGGGGCACTCGGTATTCTGGCACACTATACTCCCATAGGTCAATTGTCTAGATACAATTACGAAATGTTGCTGATTGCCTTTTTGTTACTGGCTGTTGGCACTGCTTATCGAAGAGTGTAAGCCATTATTCCTGCCGCGCTTGGTGTTTTTTTTTCGCTAAGCGCGGCAGGAAAATATCGAACCCAACGCCAAATGCCAACTGTTATCATCATCAGTCAAGATCATGAGCAAAGAACATAAACACCCCCGCCACGGCGCGTGTCAAGAGCACGGAGATGCGCACACCCGCGACCACCAACTCTGGAGCCGCCGCGATTTCCTTTCCGCCTCGGGTATCCTTGGCGCGGGCAGCCTAATGATGGGCAATATCGGCCTACGCGCTTTCCAGCCCACACCGCTCATGGCCTCGCTTGCCAATGGCTCGAACGACCGCATCCTCGTGCTCATCCGTTTTAGCGGCGGCAACGACGGCTTGAACACCATCATCGAACGCGGCAACCAATACTATTACAACCTCCGCCCAACCATTGCCGTACAAGATTCGAACCTCTGGGCCATGAGCAATGAATACGGGATGCCCTTGGTTACCAATGCTTTGCGACCGCTGTGGGACGACGGCATGATGAAGGTCATCTTCAATGTAGGCTACCCCCAGCCAAACTACAGCCACTTCCGCTCCTACGACATCATTGCCTCTGGGAGCGAGGCTGAGGTGGTGGTGGACACGGGCTGGATGGGCCGGTTCTTAGATAACGAGTACGCGGCTTTCCTGGAAACGCCGCCTACTGTGCCTCCAGCCTTGCAAATTGGGGTGCAAACAGACCTTGTTTTCCGCGCCGATTCGGCCAATATGGCGCTCGCGGTGAGCAGCCCGCAGGAGTTCTACCAGATTGCTCAAACAGGCCAATTGTACGACACTTCGTTGTTGGGCAATACGCCGCGTGAACTTGAATTGGCTTACGTCCGCCAAACGGCCAACGCCGCTTTCCGCTATGCACAAACTATAAAAGAAGCCTATTCAAAAGGAAAAAATCAAGTCAATTATCCGACGGGCAATTACCTGGCGGAACAATTGGCTATCGTCGCTAAGCTCATCAAAGGGAATCTGGGTACCCGTGTTTTCATGGTAGAAATCGGCGGTTTTGATACCCATGCTGAGCAATACGATTACCACCTTAATATTCTGAAAGACGTCGCCGACGGCGTAAAGGCATTTTACGACGACCTCGCTTTTGACGGAAATACCGAACTGCCCAACAAGGTGCTCGGCATGACCTTCAGCGAGTTTGGCCGCACCATTTATGAAAACGCTTCGCTGGGCACCGACCACGGTTGGGGTACGCCGATGATGCTTTTTGGTGGCGGCATCGGCAACGGTTTTACAGGCCAATACCAAGACTTGAGCAGCCCAGACCCTTATGGCGACCCGCCATTCAGTGTAGATTTTCGCTCGGTGTACAGCACGATTTTACAGGATTGGATGGGCAATTCGCCCGAGCTTGTCAATTTCGTGATGGGGCAAACCAATCCGACCATCACAGGTCTCGTGCCGGCCGCTACACCGCTCAAAGGCGACAACGGAAAATGCGCCCTGTTAGGTCACAACCCGCACCCGACCGAACCGGCCACCATCGAAATCAAGTACGCAATGATGCAAAATGGCCCCGTTAGGCTTCAAATCCTTGATTCAGCGGGTCATATACTGCGTACCCTGGTGAACGAGTACAAAGAGCGAGGTTCCTATACCTTTCACTTCAAGGCACCCGAATGGTATATTGCTCCCGGGCTTTATCAATATCGTTTGCAGTCGGGCGGACAGGTGTTTCAGCGGGATTTGAAGGTGTAGTACCGGCGACTTTAGTCGCAGGATTCTTAAGGAGAAGTGTGGAATTTATCTTTAAGGATAATCCTGCGGCTAAAGCCGCCGGTACAGTTTTTATTTTTTCACTTTAATCTCCACCCGCCGATTCTTAGCCCTGCCAGATTCTGTATCATTTACGTCTAAAGGCTTAGACTGGCCATACCCTTTAAAGGAGATTTTTTCTGCCGGGTATCCTTGCTCCACGAAAAAGTCGCGCACAGCCTGTGCGCGGCGCGTGGAAAGTTCCAGATTGCTTTGTTCGGTGCCGACATTATCGGTGTGACCTCCAATTTCGATGGCCCAATTGTATCCTTTGATGTCGGCGTAAATGCGCTGTAGTTCGCTTTTCCCATCTGGGCGCAGGTCGTATTTGGCAAAATCAAAGAACAGGCTGAGTTCGATACTTGTATGTTCTTGCTCTGCTTCTTTTACGGTCACAATCGCTACCTTTTCTTCTGCCACCTCGTTTTTGTAGGTAGAGGCATCTACGAAGGTTTTTTTTGTTGAAATGAGGCTGTCTCCTGTTGCGTAATAATTGATTTTGGCAGTTTTTGAGACTGAAAACGAATATTTGCCATCGGGCCGGGTGGCCACGGTTTGCACGACCTTTTTGGAATCGGCATCTTCGACGATGATTTCGCCGCTCATGGTTTTGCCACTTCCATCCATCAATGTTCCTGTAATAATGACCTGCGCGTCGGGTTGTGCAGCAGAGTCGAGCGGGATGCGCATGATATCCAGGTCATGCAACCCGTCAATACGAGTGGCCAAATAGGCCACATTCCCAGAGGGCGGGATGCAGAATCCATACTCATCTTTTGGGGTATTGACCCCCTTGCCGAGATTTTCGGGAGGCGACCAATTTTTCCAAGTGTCGTCCAAGCGGGTGGTTTTGAAAACATCTAAACTGCCCTGCCCGCCGTGGCCGCTGGAACTGAAGTAGAGGGTTTTGAAATCGCTGTGCAAGAATGGAGTTCGCTCGTCGGAGTTTGTGTTCAGGGGGCTGCCGATTTCAAAGGGCATATCCCAGCCACCATTTTTTTTGCGGAGCGCGATGTAGAGGTCAATATCGCTTGATGCGGTTTCTTTGGCCTCGAAAATCAGCGCTTCGCCATTGCGCGTGATGTTGGCCATGCAGACCCAATCGAATTTCTTTTGGAGTACAATGCGCGCAGGTTCTGACCATCCCGTGACGGTGCGCGTCGAAAGGTGTGGCTCGCCGCTGATGAACAGTATCAAGTTGTTCCCGTCGGCAGATATGGACATGACGGCTTCGTTGGAGTAACCGCTTAAAAACTCTTCCAATTTTGGTTCTGTCCAGGAGCCGTCTGCGTTGCGCTCGGTGTAAAAAACATCTTCGCCCGCAAAATTGTCGTCGCGGGAAGAGCCCACAAAATACATGATCTTCCCGTCTGAGGACAACACTGGAATAGACTCAGACCCCTTCGTGTTGATGCCTTTTACAACCTCCAGCTTCGAACCTGCGGGGGGCGTTCTTTCCACATAGACTGGCTTTTTATTGCTTTTCTTGCTCACATCCATCTTTTCGCGTGGGGCGGCAATAGGGCTGCTTTGCAGGATCATCAACTTATTGAACCGGCCTTTGTATTGTTTTGGTATGACAGTCGCTGCCTCCACAAAGGAATCGCGAATTGCGCCTGGACTTTTGCTTTTTTCTATGGAAACCAGGGTTTTGCTAAAAAGGTTATTGTAAGCCTGTTCGATGGCACTTTTGGTGATTTTGTATTCGCTGAGCAGTTTCTTTTGTGCTTTCTTGTCGGCAGCATTATAGTCTTTGAGCGTTTTTTCATATCCGCCCAAGGCTTCTATCCAACTGCTTCTTTCGCTTGCCCCGGCCGCCGCCTTCAAGCTGCCATATCCGGCTGCAATGCTTTTGTCCGGGGAGTTCGCGTCTTTTTGAAAACACGCAAAGGCTTTATCGTATTCCTTTTTATCCAACAATTTAAAGCCCTTTTTGACTTGTGCAGAAAGCGAAATGGCGCTAAACAGGAGCGCACAAAAAACGAAAGCGGAGAGTTTAGTCATCATGGAAATCTTTAGGTGAAATATTATGGTTATCAGTGGTTTTATACCACCCGACAAAAGTAGATAAATTTGTTAAAATGGATATTCATGGGATGGGAGAAGGTGGCTATTTTTAACGGGGATTCCGTTGTTGGCGTCCTTGCTAGGGGTGTACGGAAGGTTTAGAAAAGCCGCAGCGCGGCGGAATGTCGGTAGAAATCAGGTGGCTAAATAGGTGTTAAGGTGCGGAGCACCGGAACTTTTGGCAGGTGTTGCGGTGCTCCGCACCTTACAGATCTACTCAACACTTCATTTCTACCGACGTTTAGCCGCGCTGCGGCTGGCCTAATCAAACATTCCGTCCAGCCGTGGGGTCAATTAAATTTCATCCCGTATTTTAATTGTTGCAAAATTTTGGGACTCATCTGCCCACCATCATAATTGCGCGTCATAAATATTTTTCCGATACGGCACTTTCACAAAGTCAAGCGTGCCGGGCTTCACGCCCAGAAAGAACTCGTAGGTGCCCCGGTCGGGCTGCCAACGGAAACTGAGTGACCAGCAGTGAAGGTCGCGGGTGAAGCCAAAAGAGGGATAGACCAGGCTTTTGGAGATAAAATTGTAGCTGATGTTGTCCACATCAAGGCTCCACTTGGAAGAGAGCGGCACACTGCCGGAAAAATTCAGGCTGTTGGTGCCGATGCTAAAGGTGTCGCGGGCTGTGCCATACCCGGTGGGGATGAGTTGACGTGTGAACGAGATGCGGTGATCCACCCGAAAATTGTCAAACATGCTCAACAGGTCGTCTTTTGGTTTTTTTGGGCCGCTGGAGCTGGGCTTGGTGGGATCGCTACTTTTCCCATTTTTAGCAAACATATCGCGCAGCTGCTTTACTTGAAAGCCTGTGTTGAGGGCAACTCCGAACTGGGTGGTACGCACCAGTTTCTTTTTTTCATCTATCGTAAACTTGTTGATTCTGTTGCCTTTAGCGTCTGCGATGTAGGGATCGAAGGTGACGTTCCAAGTCAGATTGGAGATGCCTTTGAAAAGGCGGAAAAGGCCGCCTGTGCTTACGGTGCTCCATTTCAAGGAATCGCGGGAGGGCGTGAAGGAGCCCGAGAAGTTGAGCCCATCGAAGATGCGTTTTTTGAAAACCGAGTCTCGTTTGGCTGAATAATATTTGAATTCCAGTACGTTGCTGACGCTGTACCCGATGCTTACCTCTCGTTTGCCGAGGGTTGGTTTGCTGTAGTATCCATCATCATAAATGCCATAAAGGAGCGTGTCGCCTTTTCCCGGGCGGTTGTCGGTGTAATAGGATTTGAAATAACGGTCTTGTTGTTTGCTAAAATCGGGGCCAAAGCCCGTGCTCACGGTAGGGCTCATCTTGTGGCGGATACCTTGGAACCAGGCTTTTTTGCGCTTGGCTTTGTGCGTGAGGAACAGCGAGGTGCTGGCCGAAATGCCGGCATCGTATTTGCGGAAGGAATAGAAGCCCCAGTTGCGTGTGGTTTCCAGTACGCCATACTTCGATTTTGACTCGTTTACTTTTCGCTCTATGAATTCTCCGTTTTGGAAGGTGGAATCATATACCAATATGGTAGAGTCTATCAAATGTTTGTCAATGATATAAGGATACCAGTTTTCCTCGTATCGAAGGCTGGGCGTGATGTTGATGTACTTGAAAAGTTTGAAAACGTAGTCAGTGCTGGCCTGGTGCTGGATGCCCATTCGAGCGCTTTCGAGGGTTTCTTTTTCGAACAAAAGGGTGTCAACGGTTTGAATGGAATTGTCGAGTTTGGCTAAATAATTGACCGATAATTTTTCATACCAGCGTTCCTCACCGACCTGAATTTTCCGTTTGAAGGGGAAAACGCGCTGCATGGTAAATTGTGCCGTGGGCAGCGTGATGCGCATGGTGCGGTCTGTCGTATTCTGGGAGTGGCTTAATCCGATGCTGTATTGATAGGGCTTTCCGGGGAAAGTTTTGGAGTAAGAAAGGTTGGAACTCAATTGGTTTTCGAATACGCTTTGATAGTCATTTTGATTTCGCTGTTGGTCACGGTTGGTCTGGATGTTTACAGAGCCGCTGAATCGCCGGGAGGGGTGGGCTTTGGGGTCTTGCGTGTGCGTCCATTGGAGGCCGAAGGACTTGGCCGATTCCCTTTCAGCCTTTGCGTTTTCGGTGACACGATTGTTGTAATTCAGGTTGAAGTTGCCGCTGTTCCGGTAACGATAATTGTAGCGCGAATTGGCCGTTACCCCCCAGGTGCCGCCTGTGAATGCCCTGAAAAGCAGCGTCGCGTCCATGTGCTCTGAAAGGGGCTGATACCAACCAATGCCCTCAATACCAAAGCCTTCTACGGAGCGAAAGTCAAAATCCTTGGGGATGATGAGGCCTGCTTTACGTGTTTTGGTGATAGGGAAAAAACCAAACGGGATGACGAGGGGGGTGGGGATGCCGCCGATCTCGAGATTTGAAAGTCCCGTGACCACGAGTTTGTCCTGAATGACTTTTAATTTGTTGGTACGGATACCATAGTGCGGGTGAGGAGCGTCGCAAGTCGTGACCAACGCGTCTTGGTTGTAGATGGTATTTCGGACTTTTTTGGTCGTGTCAGCGGATATGCCACTGATAAATTTGGCCCGTTCGCCCAACACATAAAGGTCTTCTTGTTGGGTTCGGGCATCGTAGATGATGCCTTTTTTGGTCTTAAAATTGTAACGAAGTTTACTGGAAGTGAATGCTTGTTCTCCATCTTTAAAATCGGGCAGCCCAACCAATTGACCGGTGCTATCGGCAAATTGTTGTGCGGAGATTTCGTTGTGTGCGTAGTCCAAAAGGATGTATCCGGCCTTGATATTCAAGGAAGTATATTTGACGGTTGCCCCTCCATACAGGTGTACTTGCCTGTTTTTTACGTCAAACCACATAGAGTCCTCGGCGGCATATTCTACCACGTCATCAAGTGCGTCACTACTGATTTTGAGCTTGGTAAGGTCTACTGTTGCTGAATCTCGGAAGGTGACAAGGGGGAGCGAATCCAGGGCCGGGATGGAGTCGGGTATTTGCGCCCAGACAGGGCCGCATAAGAGCAGGCAAGCAATTTGGAAGAAATGCCGATATTTGCAGTGAAATTTTTGCACTGGTCTTTTTTTAGACGGATCAATTTATGAAGTCAAACTTCGCACTACGAACGCTCGTACTCCTCACAGCGTGGCTTGTTTTTGAAAATTTTAACCTTCACCATGGTGATGAGGGTTTAGGGTTTAGGGTTGAGGGTTTCAAGATCGGCAAAAGTATGGAATTTGCCGGGCATCCTCAACCCTCAACCCTCAACCCTCAACCCTCAACCCTCAACCCTCAACCCTTGCCTCCTTACCGGATCAAAACCATTGTGCTCGATGCCGGGCATGGCGGCAAAGATCCCGGCTGCAAAGGTGGCTCGGCTTTGGAGAAGGAAAATTCGCTGGCCATTGTGCTGCGCTTGGGGGCGTACATTGAAGCAAACTATCCCGAGATCAAAGTCATCTACACCCGCGATACCGACATTTTTGTGGAGCTCAATGAGCGTGCTGGTATCGCAAACCGAAACAAAGCCGACCTCTTCATAAGCGTCCACTGTAATGCACTTCCGGGCAAATCGGCCGCGGGCAAATTAATCCAGGGTGCCGAGACATACGTGTTGGGCCTCCATCGCAGCAAAGACAATCTTGATGTGGCAAAACGCGAAAATGCTTCCATCTACCTTGAAGAGGATTATCAGAAAAATTATGAGGGTTACGACCCTGACAGCCCTGAAGCGGAGATATTCGCCAGTGTGTGGCAGAGCGCGTACTTGGAGCAAAGCATCCTGCTCGCCAGTTATGTGCAACAATTCGCCAGTGCGGTGGCCTTTAGGGAAGATCGGGGTGTGAAACAAGCCGGTTTCCTCGTTCTACGCGAGACGGCGATGCCTTCTGTATTGGTCGAAACAGGCTATCTCACCAATGCCAGCGAGGAGGAATTTCTCGCTTCCGAAGAAGGGCGCGAGCAAATGGCCCTCGCTATTTTCCAATCTTTTGAAGCTTACAAACGCCACATGGAGACGGGCAGGGGTGTCGAAAAGATGGTAGCTTTACCCGCTTTACCCGCCGTAGCCTTGGCGAAGGAGGGCAAACCTGTTCCGTCCAAGCCGGTTCCGTCCAAAACGGTTGCCCAAAAAGTGCCTGCGACAACCGTAAAAACAAGCTCAGGAAAAGCGACCGTAAACACTGGCACCCTCAAGACCATTCCGCCAAAACCACCCTCCGGTCAACCTGCGGCGGGTAAATTGGCCAGTAGTCAAAGTTTCACCATTTTCCTCCTCTCTTGGCCAAACAGGCTTGACCCGAATGTGGGCCAACTTAGCCTGCTCGCCAACGTGAAGGAATTGACTAAAGAAGGTAAATACCACTACTATTCAGGCGTTTACGCCACCAAAGCCGACGCAGAAAAAGTGCTGCCCGAAATCCAAAATATGGGTTTTAAAACAGCCACCATTGTGCCGAATTGACGTTGGACAAAGTCCAGTGTCCAAAGTCCAACATCCAATATCCAATATCCGAATATCCCAACAAAAATGTTCAAAATCAGAAACGAAATCAAAATCGCCCTTCTTGCTATTGCGGCCCTCGCGCTTGGATTTTGGGGCTTCAAATTCCTGAAAGGTCAGAATGTCTTAACCACCTCCAAGACGTTCTACGTTAAGTACAACAACGTGGATCAATTACGGCCCTCCAGTCCGGTATTCATTCAGGGCTTCCAAGTTGGCATGGTCAAAAAAATGTATATTGATCCAAGCGATGACAAAACCATCATTACCGTGATCAATATTGAGGGAGGGGTTGATATTCCCAAAGACGCCATTGCCACCATCATCGGCATGAGCCTAATGGGCGGCAAGGCAGTCGAAATTATTATTCCGCACCCTTGTGAAGGAGATTGCGCAGAAAGCGGCGATTATCTGACAGCGGGATCCAAGTCGCTCATTCAAAGCCTTTTAGGTGACCCATCAGATTTCGACATATATACAGACCGGCTGAAAATGGGGCTTTCGATCAATATTGAGTCCCTTGCGCGTGCAAACCCAAACGGTATGGCCAGTGCCCTCAACGCGCTGGATCATTCGCTGCTGAACATTGAAGTGATGACCAACCGCCTCAACCAAATCCTTGCGCTTAATGAGCAAAGTATCAGGACCATCACCGGAAATTTTGCCTCGCTCAGCGGCACGATTAAAGCCAATGACAAGAACATCAGCGATGCCATTGCCAACCTTGCGGCACTGAGCCAACAACTCAAAGACGCTGGTTTAGACCAGACTTCAAAAAAGGCTGCCAGTGCGATTGATTCCGTGACCCTCTCGCTCCGGGCCCTGCGCGGCACGCTCGCCACTACTACTGGTACGCTCAGCCGGGTGGACACGCTCGCCCAAAACCTTGTGCGCGGCAAGGGACTCATGGGAAAAGCCCTTACCGACGAAGAACTTTACAACAACCTCGTCAGCAGTTCTCGCCATCTCCAACTCCTGCTTCAGGACCTCAGGATGCATCCGAGCCGTTACAACACGGTGAAGCTCAAACTTTTTGGTAAAAACAAATCCCAATACGTGAACCCCATTGAAGACCCGGCGTATCAAATTCTGGTTGATAGTCTTGAGCGGGACTATAGCAAGAAATTGAAGCGTTAATGCTTGGATTATGGCTGTCAATTTAGTACCTTTATCTAGATGAACCACAGTATTCAAAGCGGTTTATTGTCCTTCAAACCATTCATTGAATTATGCAAGCCATTTTCACCATACCAGCCTCTGAATTTGACAGCAGCCTTTTTGAAAAAATCAAAAGCCTGCTGAAAGCAAATGGCGAAGGCGCCGAAGTGGTTATTTCGGTGCGCCCTAGATCGCTCTATGCAGAAGAACTCAAACAATCCATTGCGGAAGCCGATTCAGGTGAAAATTGCACGGTTTTCACAGTCGAAGAATTTGAGTCTTTTTACAAACCACAGAAGGCGGCCCAATGGCAGATACAATTACGGTCTTGAAATGTAAAGGCCACTATGATGACTGACAGTCACACCCTCAAAATCCGCCCACTTTACGACGAATACGGAGCCGAAGGCTATTACCGCGAATTTGCCGACGAATACGAAAACCCGCATTTGCCCGAAATCCGCGCCCTGCTGGAACGCAATTTTGAGCGATTTGACTGTTCAAGCCCTATCCTTGACTTTGCAGCAGGCGGTGGCGAAGTTGCCAGCGTGCTCCAAAGCCTCGGCGCAAAAGACATTGTAGGCTGCGACCCATTTACCCATGCATTGTTCCAGCGGAAGACGGGCCTGCCCTGCCTCCAGCTTTCTTTCAAAGACGTGATACGCGAAGGGCTTTCGGGACAATATTCATTGATTGTCAGTTCCTTCGCCATGCATCTTTGCCCGCTGAAAGACTTGTTTTCGTTAACTTG
>JACMMM010000572.1 GCA_014379065.1 Saprospiraceae bacterium | reverse complement strand
CGTTTTTCTCGTTCACCTTTACGCCGTTGTAATAAATAATGTCTCTCGTGCCATCGTGAACCATGACGATGTGTGTCCAAGTGCCGATGGTCAAGGGCGTACCGGAGTCCATATCGCTACAGCAATTGCCGCCAGCGTGTGTGGTAAATACGGGTTTACCGTGACCCGGCATAGAGATTTTCCAGCGTTCTTGCCAACCGCCGTTCGAAAGCAAATACACTTCACCGGAGGCGGGGAAAGCATTGGGTTTTGCCCAAAAACTAATCGTCGTAAAATCGGATTGCAAAGCAGCCGAATTGGCCGCTGTGGCGTACCCGGTGATCGCACTGGAAGCCCAACCATGACGGTTGGCAGTAGCAGCAGCAGTCGCATCGAGCACCGCGTCATTGCCGAATTGCGAGTCGTCCTTTCCATTTCCATTGAGGCTGTATGAGGCTACAAGCTCATTTGCAGTACCCGGAAAATCAGCCTCTGCAGTATAAAGAAGACCGATTCCGGCGTCTGAAACGGCAAAGTTGTAAATGGCAATGTCGTCAATAACTCCATCAAACCAATTGCCGCCATCAATGACGTTAAAGCCGATGCCAAGCGGTTTTGTGGTTGTGTTGAGCGTTCCGACCACGGCTTTTGTGGCTGCTAAAACTCCATCAATAAATATTTTATCCGTGGTGCCGTCATGTACCATCACTACTTGTTTCCAAATACCAATGGGCAGTTCGTTTCCGCCGCCCGCGTCCATGTCTGAAATACCGTTGGTATGGTTGGTCGTCCAAACGACTTTCCCGTGATCGGGCAAGGATATTTTCCAGCGATCCTGCCAGCCGCCGAAAGAGAACAGGAAGGCTTCGCCGTTGCCAGGCAGGGAATTAACTTTCACCCAAAAACTAACGGTTGTAGCGGGGGAATTGAGTTGTGTTGCATTTGATGCGGTCACCTCGGTAGAAGTACCGTTGAACAAAAGCGCGCTATTCCCGAATCCAAACCGGTCGGTGGTCAGTGTGCCCGTTGATATGTCTGCATGGTTACCAAAGCTGGTAGCATCAGCGCCATCACCGCTAAATTTATAATTAGCGACCAGCCCGTTCTGTACACTGGGTGCAACACTTTGGAGCGCATGCATGGTCACAATTTGCGCAGGGGTCAAAGCGACATTGAACAATTGCACCTCATCGAGTGCCCCATTGAAATAGTTGGCGTTGTCAATCGGGTCATACCCGATGCCAAGCGGAAAGGTGGTTGCGTCCAATGCACCCGCTGCGGCTTTGGTATTTACCTGTACGCCGTTGAAGTAGATGATGTCATTGGCACCATCGTGTACCATGACGACGTGCGTCCACGAACCGATAGTCAGTGGCGTACCGGAGTCAAGGTCACTGCAGCAATTGCCCCCTGAGTGGGTGGTGAAAACAGGTTTTCCGTGTCCGGGCAGCGAAACTTTCCAACGTGATTGCCAGCCGCCGAAAGAGAGAATGAATCCCTCGCCTTGTGCTGGGAATGACGTGGGGTTAACCCAAAAACTAATGGTCGCTGTGGCGGAGTTGAGTTGCGCCGCATTGTTGGCGCGGAGGCCATCTTGCACGCCATCGAACGAAAACGCGCTGTTCGGAAAACCGAATCGGTCTTGCGTGAGGGCGGCGCCATTGACCGAGGCGTGGTTGGCAAAAGACGATTCGTCTTTAGCACTGCCCGAGAAGGGATACGACGCGACGGGGGTTTGGGCATTCAAACCTGCCGCTGCAAACAGCCAACAGGTGAGCATGAGTAGCGGTTGTAAATACCGGTTCATAAATTGATTGATTTAAATTGTTTCAAAAACTACTTTACAGAAAAAGGGGTACTTGGCAATCTCTGGTGGAGATCGCCGAATTTTCTACTTTCCAAGATGATTTTTAGTGAGAAATAGATGGATTTGAGCGTAGCAAAATTAACCCGGTCTGGAGGGCTTAGGTGATGCAATCAGGTGAATAGGTGGTACTATCCTGAAGCAAATTATCTGTCCCATCCTCCTTTTAAACCTTGCGCAGGGTGCTCATGCAAGTACTGTTCTGATCTATATCTTCACAAACTTCCCCATCCCTCTAACACTCTCCGATTGTAAAACCACGAAGTACAATCCAGATTTGAATCCTTTCAAATCCAAATCAATCACCTCCCCGCTCAAGCCCTGCTGCTCTAAAACCACTCGTCCAGCCAAATCCAAAATCTGCACCCTGCTATTGACCGGGTGACTTTGAGTCACCCGGTCAATATTTAGTAACCGAACCGTCAGCATATCCGAAACCGGATTGGGCGACAACTCAAGCGTTTGTGTTTCTGAAAGACTGGGGTTCAAAACCCCACTCACCCCTTCCTCAAACAGGCTTTTCACCCCATCCGGCGGCAGCGCATAATCATAAATTTTCACCGCATCCATAACGCCTTTGAAATTGTACTCCGGCTGCGCGGGTAGCATTTGTCCCATCAAAAACGGAAAAGTGGTGGTGCGAATTTTCCCGCTTAAAACCTTGTAGGTGTGGAGATTGCCGTTCAGATACAAAGCCAGTAGTGACTCGTCATAAGTTGCGGCTACATGATAAAACTGATCAGTTTGTATTGGAACGTCAATATCCAAATCCGCAATGCCGTTGAGCGTATTGACTGTCCAGCGCAAGTATTTTTCCGGGGTGATAGACAATTTCCAGCGGTTTTGCCAGGAGCCGTGCGAGAGCAGAAACGATTCTTTCTCTGGCAATGCGTTCGCTTTGAACCAGCAACTCAACGTGATGCCGTCTTGAAAATTGAGCAGTGGGTTATTCGGCACGGTGATATTCTGTGTGCCGCCATTGAAATAGTAAGCCCTTTGTTGCCCACCATTTTGGTCGGTGGTGAGGATAGCACCATTGGCTTGTCCGTGCAATTGGTTGCCGCTAACGTCATTGGCATTTCCGGTAAATGGGTAATGTGCGATGAGGTCACCCGACGTGGCGTTGAAATTTTTTACCAATATCTTGGTCGTGCCCTGCGCAAACAAACCCTGATCGTCGCTGACTTTTACCGTTACGTCAAAAATGCCTTCTGTTGCCGGGGCCGTCCATTCGATTACATTGCTAGTTCCAGTAAACGTGCCGCCAGTCGTTGACCATTCAAACGTCAGCGGATCGTTGTTTTCATCTGTGGCGAGGCAAGTGATTTGCAGGCTTTCGCTGGGCGCGACATACGCCACACTTTTTTGAATGTCAATGATTTGCGGAGCATCGTTGATTTCGGCAACGATGGTCATTTGCAAAATTGCCGTGTCCCGATTGCCCTCAGGGTCAGTGGTGATGAGGCGGATTTCCACATTGCCCAGACTTGCCGGAGCATGGAAAAGGACGTTCGCGCCCGAGCCGGAAATGGTGCCTGAGGGTACGCTCCATTCATAGGTAATTTGCCCGGAGTCCGTGTCCTCCACCGTGGCAAAGACCGTGGTGGAATCGCCGATTTCCAAAGGGTTTTTCCCTGCGACGAGTGCTTTTATCCGGGGCGCATTCGTGTAGGTTTGGGTGTGTTGGTCAAAATCCACGACCACACCGTTCACCAGCATTTTGTTTTTTTCAAAAGAAATTGCGCCTCCAGCAGGGCAAATCGTCACCATAATAGCCTGATTGGCTGGGATATTCAGATTTACCGTCCCGGAAACATTTTGCAAAACGAAGGCTTCAGTAAGTGATTCATAAATATCGGCAGGGTTATTTCCAGCCGCAAATTGAATGGTTTGAGCCGTCGGGTAGGAATTGTAAATCAGGTAAGTTGGGTATGCCTCGCTACCGTAAAAATCGGTTTTGAGCACGTCGAGTTTCAGGATTTTGTCAACGTTGGTTTTTTCAACGATGGCACCGAGGTAGCCAATGGAACCCGTTCCGTAAAGCGCCAAATTGGTAGCGGCCCAACCGCCTTGCACCGCATCACCCGTGGAAAACGGCGACAGATTCTGAAATTTCTGCCGCAAGGCTTCATATCCCATTACTTGTTGGGGATCGTTTGCGGACGACCAAGCCGAGGCATCCTGCAAATTGGCGGGCAAAAACCCAGGGTAATACAGCCGCGTGGCATTCGACAAATTGAGCATCCATTTGCCAATGGCACGGGCAAAACGTTTGTCGTAACGCACCATCGGCACGAGTGCAGCAGCCTGTTGTACACCATTCAATTGAAAAGCATAATCGTTGCCAGCATCATTGGCTTCTCCCACCAGCCCGTCTACATCGAACCCACCCCAAGTGCCGACAATCGTTCCCCAGCCCCGCAGTGGTCCGCGGTCGAAAGACCAATTGACCATCTTCTGAATATTGTAATTCGTACCCAGTTCGGCATTCATTTTCGCTGCGGTGTACGTTCCGTAGGGCAATTGCAATTCGTAGGAAGGGTTTGAGGTCCAATTGTTTAGGAATTCAATAGACCACTCTGCGCCTTTCAGGTATTCGGGATTTCCAGTTTCTTTCCAGGCATTGTACAACACCCATGCAAAGGCCCCGGCAGCCTCCGGTTCGTGTACGCCATTGGCATTGGGCTGCATGGCTTTGAATTTCCAGGCGCGATAATCCATGTAGGCAGGCTCCCAAGGCGCGTCGCTGCCGCCCATGGCCCGCACGGCGGCTAGAAATTGGTCGGCAATCGTAGTGAATTGATAATTTGCCTCTGTACCCAAATTAGGGTACAAATCGTACAGTTGATAGAAGAACACATTGGGCATCAGATCGTACCACCAATCGCCGCCACTGCTCGCCCCGGCGTTGTTGAGGTAGATATTCTCTCCGTTGGCCTTATTGAAAAAATCCTGGCTCATGAGCAGCCAGTTTCTGCCGAATTGATTGGTTTTGTCCGCCCCCACCAAGGAAGCGGCCACCAGCGAGGGCATTACATTGATCGCCTCGTTGCCCAAAGGGGAATTGGTGCCAACGTATGTGTGTAGCCTAAAAGTCGGATTTTGTGGGTAATTCACGCCGCCTGGCCCGAGGGATGAAAGCGGCAAATACTGTCCCGTTTTCTGCAAATCGTACACAAACGAGTCGTATCGCTGGGCTACTTGCTTCCAATTGCGCACGTTGTACGGGGTTGGCTGATTGGGCATCAGTTCTACACGAGGCAGGGCGATTTGGCCCGATTGACTAAAGAGAAACCCTGCCGACCAAAGGGTGGTGACAAAGCAAAGAACAATTCGACAATCTAAAGCCATGAGCAATGTTATGTTGTGTAAGCAAAAAATAAAGTATTTCACACAACGCCACAACGGATTGAATCCAAGAACCTAAAACGTTGGGTTGTCGTGGCGTTGTGTGAAATACTTATCTCGATGCCAGTAATAAAATTCAATAATTCGGATTCTGCAACAACGCCGGGTTCAAATCCATCTCCGTTTGCGGCAATGGAAAAACCTCGTGTTTCCCCACTTGAAATCCGGGTAAAACCGCCGCCGCAATACCCCAACGAACGAGGTCAAAATAGCGGTGCAATTCAAAACCCAGTTCCACTTGCCGTTCGTGGCGCACGGCATCACGCATGGCTTGTTGGTCGGTGGTGGTTACGGGTGGGAGGGCTGTCAACGGGTCGGCGGCCTGAGCGCGAGCCCGGGCGCGTACCTGTTCGAGCGGGGCTAGTGCCTCTTGGGTGCGATTGAGTTCCGTGAGTGCTTCGGCTTCCCAGAGCAGGACTTCGGCGAAGCGTATGGCCGTATAGTTGATGTCGCCGTCGGCTTTTTGGGTCACTGAATCCTTGGCTTGCAAGTATTTGACTACGCTATGGCCGGTAGAGGAAAAAGATGGTTTGTAAACCACACTGAAGTAGGGATCGTTATTGTTTGCCACGGTGAATTTGCGGCGTGGATCGTTCGGCTCGAAGGCATTGAAAAATTCAAGGGTCGCTTCTGCAAAGCCGTACCCTTCATATTTTTTAGAGGCCCACCACTGGTTGAGGAAGTTGCCGACGCCTAGTTCTAGGTTGGCGTGCTGGATTTCCCAGACGGATTCGGCGTTGTTTTGGGTGTTTTTCCTGAAATTAGCCTGATAATCGGGCATGAGTGAATAAATGCTCAAGGCCTTCACTTTCGCCACATATTCAAGGGCTTTTTCCCAATTCTTTTCATACAAAAAGGTCTTCGCAGCGAGGGAATATGCCGCGCCCTTGGTGGCACGGCCCACGTCTTTTGCCCCGTATTGGACGGGCAACAAGCCAGCGGCACGTTCGCAATCCGCCTCGATTTGGGCATAAATAGTGGCCTTCGAAGTCTTTGGCACCTTCAATTCATCCGGTGGCGCGACCCGGGTGAACAGCGGCACATCGCCAAAAACCTGTGTCAGCAAAAAATAGTAGTACGAGCGCAGGAACAGTGCCTCGCCGATGATTTGATTCCGACGACTTTCATTCATCTCGATGTCCGGCACATGGTCGAGCACGAGGTTGCACTGTGTAATGCCTGTATATTGGAGTTTCCAAAAATCGTTGAATTCCAGCGTCCGGGGCGAGAACGTGAAGGCATCCATTTCTGCAATGCCGGGGCGCGAGCCGTCGCCACCCGTGATGGCTTCGTCGGAGGTGACTTCGGCAAAAGCCCAGTAAAAATTGTTGTTCTCGTTGCTGAACAACAGGGGTTGGTACGCGGCATTCAATGCTTGCACGGCGTCATCTTCCGTCTGGAAAAAGGAGCCAGCGTCGAGTGTGGCGATGGGTTCTTTGTCAAGGATGCCTTGGCAAGAGGCAAACAGTAGCGACCAGGATAAAAGGAGTATTAATCTCATAGAAACAATGTTTCGTAAGCAATGGTGATGCACAGGAAATTACAGACCCATTGGTTAGTGCTTATTTTTTACGGGAACGCATGATCAGCCATACGATCAGTATTATCACGGCTATTACAATGAAAATGCCGAAGCCCATTCCGGCTTTAAAGATTCCTGCTATCGCTTCGCATGAACTGAGCGATACTGACATAAGCAATAATGCAAAAACAGTCGAAAGATTTGAGTTTTTCATTGCGAATAATGTTTAGTGAATGAAAATAGCAAAGCAACTTGTACTGGGGCAAGTTTATTTGTCTTTTCGAGCTATGTAAACCCTCGCCCTGTTGTTCCCCAGTTTATCAATTTCCAGCTCCCTCACCAAATACTGCAAGTCTTTTTTGATGGTTTCCAAGTTAAAATCGGTCATCTTTTGGGCGATGTCGCTCGTTTTAACAGGTTGGTTTTCACGGATAAAATTCAAAATCTGTTTTTGCCTTCCGTTCAAATAGCCCCCAATGTTTTTGTACTCTTTCAACTTTAGTTCAAGTTTTTGAATCATTCCGCTCAGGCCATTCAAAAAAAACTGTACCCATTGAACCATGTTTTCCGAGTCCTTGTATCGGTCTTTTTGACCCTCCATGAGCGCTTGATAGTATTCTTTCTTTCTGTTTTCTATGTCGTTTTCCAAAGAAACGTACAGCACGAATTTGTAACCGTATTTGAGCAATAGCAGGTTGGTGAGTAATCTCGACAGTCTGCCATTGCCATCTTGATAGGGGTGTATGGACAAAAACTCATAAACGAATGCAGCAATCACAATCAGCGGATGTATTTCATCTCCAGAAAAGCCTTTGTTCGTCCACTCCAAAAGTTCGGTCATCTCTTTTTCCACCAAGAATGGCTCGGTAGTATTGAAAATGACCCGCGTCGTACCATCGGGATAGGTAGCCACCACTTTATTGGTCAGTTCCTTATATTTTCCCCAGTGGCGATGGTCTTTACTACTGTATTTCAAAAGCAACTTGTGCAGGCCATGAATGTTCGAAATGCTTAAATCAATGGTCTCGTACTGGTCAAGTATCGTTTCAAGTGTCTCAAAATAACCAACTACTTCTTGCTCATCCCGCGATTCGAGTTTGGAAACCTTCATGTTTTTGATCAGGCTGGCAATTTCAGCGTCCGTCAAAGAACTGCCTTCAATCCGGGTTGAAGAACCGATACTTTGAATGGTGGCAATTTTGCGCAACTCCTTCAGATACCTGTTTTCATCCTTGGCCAATAATTTCCACTCCCCTTTGAATTGATCAATTTGCCCAATTTTTTGGATGACCCGTTGCGTTGCGAGAAAGTCGAATTGTAATTTGCGTTCCATCATTTTACCGATATTTTACCTGCAAATTACCGATAAGTTTTTTGTACTGACAAACATTTTACCGATATTTTACCCGCAGATTACCGATTTCGAGCAACTTAAAAATCCAATTTCAACCCTGCAATAATCGTCCTCGGCGCAGGCACTGTCCCCCAATCAATCCCCACCGCGAGGTCGGAGGAAAGCCCAAGTCCCCGTGTGTCGTTTGAATTGGCTTGAATCTCAGGGTCAAGGCCATTATATTTCGTGAACGTGAGCGCGTTTTGCGCCGTCACGTAAAGTCGGAAGCCACCAATATCTTTCCACTTCAATAACTCTTTGAAATTGTAGCCCAGCGTAATGTTTCGGATGCGCAAATACGAACCGTCTTCCAGAAAGCGGGTGGAGGCGCGGCGGTTGTCGTTGCGGTCGTCGAGGCTCACTTTCGGGATGTTCGTGTTGGTGTTCGTCGGCGTCCAACGGTTGAGAATATCGCTGTAAGAGTTGAAGCCGCGTGATTGTGTTTCGTAGGCAAAATTGCCGTAAAGGAAGTAGACATCGTTGCCCTGTATGCCCTGAATCAGCGTCGAAAAATCAAAGTTTTTCCAGCTGAAACCGAGGTTCACCCCGTAAGTAAAATCTGGGAACGGATTGCCGATGTGCTTGCGGTCGCTATCGTCAATTTTGCCGTCAGGTAGCCCTGTAAGATTACCATTAGCGTCCTTGCCATCTACATCGGCAAATTTCACGTCGCCGGGACGGGTGTTGATCGTTTGGAAAGGACTGCCATCAATTTCATCCTGTGTCTGAAAAATCCCCTCCATTTTGTATAAGAAAAACGACCCGACCGGGTAGCCCGCTTCCGTTTTGGTCAGCGCACCGTCTGACAGGCCGAAACCGCCAGAAATAGGTTCCCCATTGGAAATTGACAGCACGTTGTTACGCACCATGGAGATATTGGCGCCGATGTCGTACCTGAATTTCCTAATTCTGTTTTTGTAAATCAAGCCCAGTTCGATGCCCTTGTTTTCGACCGAAGCGGCGTTGACAAAAGGTGGCCGCACGGCGCCCCCTGCTTGCGGCAGGGGTACACGCACCAGAATATCGTCGGTGGTTTTGCGAAACACATCGGCGGTAAGCGAAAGACGGTCGCCCCAAAAACTCATGTCCAGCCCTAGGTTGCTTTGGGTGCTCGTTTCCCAGCGGATATTGCTGTTGCCGGTTTCGAGAATGGTGGCGCCTGTCACGATTTGATTGCCAAAAACATAGACTTGATCGCCGGTGCTGACCAGAGAACTGTAGGGGTAAATCCCGATTTCCTGATTGCCCAATCGCCCCCAACTGGCCCGGAGTTTTAGGCTGGAAATGAATTTAACCGGCTCAAAAAAGCGTTCGTTCGACACGTTCCAAGCCGCCGAAACGGAAGGGAAAACGCCCCAACGGTTGTTTTTTCCAAAACGGGAAGACCCATCGCGACGCACGGCCGCACTCAGCACGTAGCGACTTTTGTAAGAATACCCCGCCTGCGCAAAATACGACAGCAAGGCCCATTCCGTGGCGATGCCTGATGCGCCCAGATTCTTGAGTTCTTCCGCAGTGCTCGCATCTATATAGCGAAACAGCGGATCGGTTCTGCGGAAATTGCTGGCCGAGGCTCCGAGATAATCGGTGTGATTCTGAATGGCTTCCATGCCCAATAGCGCGGAAATGCGGTGACTGCCATAGGTGCGTTGGAAATCTGCCGTGTTGTTCCAAACGAGGGTCTGGTTGAAGACCCGGCCTTCGTTGAGGGAGGTGGGGTTATAAATGGATTCGGAAAGGCGTTTTTTGAACAGTTTTTCGCGTTCAAACTGGAAGTCGCCGCCAAGGGTAGT
>JACMMM010000571.1 GCA_014379065.1 Saprospiraceae bacterium | reverse complement strand
GGAGTTGGCCTGACATGTCGGGACAAAGGTCCTCTGCATCCGCTACGCTGTCTTTGTCACGGTCAACTGGTGGGCACCCTCGGTAAGCCAACACCCCTTTCTCGTCTGGGCAGTTATCGTCCTTGTCGGCAATACCATCCGCGTCGCGATCGGGGCATCCACTGAGGGCGGGCAGGCCGTCATCATTGGGACAGAGGTCGTTTTTGTCTGGGATGCCGTCTCGGTCGGCATCTGGGCAACCCAGGAGGCTGCGGGGGCCCTGGAGGTCTAGGCAGTCATCTTTATCGTCTGTTACCCCATCGTCGTCGCTGTCTGCCGTAGCGATTTTATCCTCTGGATTGCTCGGACTGTCCCCACGGCTGCGATGTGGTTTGCGAGGCTCGCCAAAGGAATAACTCATGGTCACTTGTGCGGTGTAAAACCAGTCGTTTTTTGCAGGATTGCCCGCTATGCTTACCCCATCCAAATAATCGCTTAGTGCATACTGCAGGAATCCTTCAAGCCCCAGGGTGAATTGGTTGTTTGCACGGAATCGAATGCCTGCCCCCATGGGAATGGTTACAGCAGATTTTTTCGCTGCGATAAGATCGGCATGGATACGATCAAGCGAAATGCCGCCATAATTATTGGCTTTGTTCCAGTCGTTTTTGGGGCTAATATAGACTAGTCCAACTCCAAGCGCAACAAAGGGAGCTGCCCTTCGACGTGTTTTGCTAAGTTGTTCATTAGCTCGTTTGCTAGGCTTATAAAGCCCAAATGGGTAGATTTCGCCTTGAAGCGAACCCTGGAGAAGCGGACTGGTAAAAGCAAAGGCGCGTGTTGGGAATTGGTGGTCGTGTCCAGAAAGTTTGGTATAAAGCAATCCAAGCCTGGCCGCAAAATGATTGCTCAGATTGCGTCGCAGATGGGCGGATACTGACAGCTTGGTCTCCAAAAAACCAAGGCTTGACTGTGTTTGATGCAGGTCGCCGTTATATGCTCCCACTCCTATTCCGCCTCCGGCTTCCCATGGGTGGGGTGTTTGGGCTTGGGCTAAACATTGAATGAAAAATAGCGACAAGTACAAAATAGCAGTTCTCATAGAATAATTGGTTGCAGGGTTACTGCCTTACCAAAGTTTGCAGTGCTTCGTTGTTTACCCGTAAGAATAAAATGCCTGGTGGGATACCCGTCAGATCAAGCGAGAATGGGTTGGGAGTTTCGTTCTCAAACTGCATTTCGTTCAATAATTTACCCTGTGGATCAAAAATTCGAACTTGTATATTGCCCTCCATCTCTGAACAGTAGAGGAAAACCGAGTTTCCCGATACTGGGTTTGGGAAAGCACCGATTTTGGTTTGATGCCCATCCATTTCCACCTTTACTATTTTTGAAAGAGAGGACTTGCCGTCAAAATCTACTTGATGGAGGCGGTAGTAGTTTGCTCCAATGAAGGGCTTTTCGTCCAAATAAGTGTATGAAAGTAGCTGGTCAGAATGGTTGGCTCGGCTGGGCACTGTAGCTAAGAAATTCCACGATAATCCATTAGTAGAGCGTTGGATATCGAAACGCTCGTTGTTGCGCTCCATAGATGTTTCCCAATGGAGTAGGATGCTTTGGCCAACTAATTCTGCGCCGAAATAATGCAGGGCAATCGGGAGCGGCACGGGTGCAGGGCTTATCGTGACTGCGTTTGCGCGCAGCAGATTATAACTGCCATCGCGCACTTCCTGAAAGGAAATGCCATCGTTGATGATCTCGAACTGCGCCGTATTGTTAACTGCGAAGCCAGTTGCCAGATCGGACACAACCACATAGCAGCGTACACCAGCGGTGCTTACAGGCAAGTTGAGATCGTCGCTGCCCCATTCTTCGTTCGAGCCGCTATTCCCACCATAATCCCCAAAAATGGTCTTGAAAGATTCGGTGCCATTGTAAGTTTCAGAACCCGTGATGGCTTCGTAGTAGATGCGGACAGCGCCGTTTGGTATGTCGCTGCCTTCTTGTGCCGAGCCCAGGTTATGCAGCCAAAGGCGGTCGAGGGTGAGGGCATTGCTGCCGGTATTGACAGTAAAGGAGCCCACCAGGTTTTGGGTGCTGGTGGGATTGTCGGTCACATTGTCGTCGAAGGGACCGCCATAGGTATTGTCTAAGTCAACGAGCATGAACGAGCGCTCATTGTAGTTGGTGCCGTTCCAGTTGAAGGCACAGTCTTTGAACCTGACCGAGACATAGGCTATGGTGCCGGCTGACCAGTTATTGTGGTTTGCACTGCTGTAATCGGAGGTGCTCCCTTCATTCTGGGTGCAACTTAAGAAACTGCCCGTGTAATAAAGAAACTCATTTCCGGTCCACCAGCGGGCAGCGAGTTCGCGCACGTTAAAGCCACCGTGATTGAGTCGGACGTAGGTGGTGGCGTCCTTTTCCAGATAGCCGTATTGCCCAATCCCTTGGGTCGTTACAATGTACGGGTCGGCCAAAAGTTGGCTCCAGAGTCCGGCGGCGATGAAAGCAAAGGAGAGTGTAAAAACCTTTTTCATGTGAAGAACAGTGTTTGAATGTAATCGGATGCGGTCGCCAAGAGCGCAGCTCAAGTTGCGCGAGCTACCGTTTTGAAAGGCGAAATCAGAGGTGGAGATATTTAGAAAAGGTCTGCAAACATACAGAGGGAGAACGAGAAGATTGCATTTGGTGTCCAAAAGCATGGCATTTATGACGGAATGCGACATAGTTTGCTTGTAAAAGAATCCAGTGTGCCACATTTTCCCACACAAGAAGCCTTGTCCTCATGCCTTTCTCCACTTTTTCCCACAGATTTTTCAGAATTGAACAACCTTGAGTGACAGCTCTGTTAAAAGTGTTTTTTTATTGACAGTTTTACACTTTTTCAACCCACGACTTTCCCGACGAGTCGGGATGGGAAAAGAGAAAAACAGTCGTTTAGATAACCGATTTATCGGTTTTTAGACATTGAATAGAGCGTTAAACCGATAAACCGGTTATTGTAGGTATTCATCACGCTATCCCCACGACTGAAGTCGTGGGTTGAAAAAGTGCATAGCAGTAAATTTTACCTTTCTTGTTTTCAGGGCAAATTGCTCATTTTGGAATATTTTCTATCGCCAGGGCAAATTATTTTGAACAAATTCCTTATTTTTTAAAAAATTTAAACTATTGATAACCAACTATTTAAAAATTTTAACGAAAAAATTTTCAAAAAAAAGACGCTGTTTGTGTCGTTTTGTGGGAAAATATGGAAACTGCCGTTACTTTTGTGCTTGTGAATTGGTGACCGATCCCACATTTGTCCCGACTCATACTTAGCAGAAGTTCAGTCCCACACTACAATGCAACTCATCGGTGAATATCCGGTGGCCCTTGACGACAAGGGTCGCTTGCGCTTACCAACCGCGCTGCTCCGCCAGTTACCTGCTCTCGCAGCAGGATCCAATGGCGAGAGTGCGGCCTATGAATTTGTAGTAAACCGGGGGTTTGAGAAGTGTCTCACACTTTACCCCAAACCGGTCTGGGACGGTATCGCTGCCAAGTTGAGCCGTCTCAATAGTTTCAATGACCGGAACCGCGCCTTTGTACGCTCTTTTCACTACGGAGCATACCCACTTACCACTGACAGCGCGGACAGAATCCTGTTACAGAAGCCTTTGCTGGATTATGCGGGCATCACCAAAGAAGCCGTACTGCTTGCCATGAACGGCAAGATTGAAATCTGGTCGCCAGAGCAGTACACTTCCACAGCCGCTTTTGATCCGAACGAATTTGCCGATTTGGCAAACGACGTGATGGGCGGAGAGGGAAATGAGTGATAAGTGTTTAGTGATAAGTGTTGCACGATGCGACACCTGACGCGAACACTTAACACTCATCACTTAACACTCAAATGGGGTACCACGAGTCTGTCCTTTTACACGAAAGCATTGATTTTCTGGGGGTTACGCCCGGGGGCATTTATGTGGACGCGACATTTGGCGGCGGTGGCCACTCCAAGTTGATACTCGAAAAAATAGGCGAAAAAGGTCGCCTGTTTGCCTTTGACCAAGACGAAGACGCGAAACGGAACACTGAACAGCAGGAATTCTCAGTCCATCCGGGCTTCACATTCGTCCCATCGAATTTCAGGCATTTGAAACGGCAGTTGCGCGCGGAGGGCATCCGCGTTGGCACGGTCAATGGCATGCTCGCCGACCTCGGGGTGAGCAGCCACCAGATTGACACGGCTGAGCGCGGGTTTTCTTACCGCTTTGAAGCCCCGCTCGACATGCGCATGAGTCGCGTAGAAGGTGAAACCGCTGCCGACCTTCTGAACACGCGCAGTGCAGAGGAATTGCAGCGCATATTCAGCGAACTCGGCGAACTGCGAAACTCGCGCACCTTGGCACAAGCCGTGGTGCAGGAACGCGAAAGAAAACGATTTAGGACTACGGGGGATTTGGTAGAGCTGTGTACGAAAAACCTGATGGGCGAACGGATGCGCTATCTCTCTCAGGTATTTCAAGCCTTGCGGATGGAAGCAAACGACGAACTGGGCGCGCTGGCGGATTTTATGAAAGAAGCGCTGGAGATGCTCGCACCGGGAGGCCGATTGGCAGTCATCACCTTCCATTCGCTGGAAGATCGGATGGTGAAGAATTTTATGAAATCAGGCAACATGGAAGGCGAGCCCGACAAGGACTTTTATGGAAACATTACAAAACCCTGGGATTTAGTCACCAAGAAACCTATAGAAGCAAGTGCCGAGGAGACGAAGCAAAACACCCGATCAAGGAGTGCAAAATTGAGGGTAGCAGCGAAGAAATAAGCCGATTGATTCGATTGGAAGGATTGATTCGAATAGTGCGATCCGAAGAAAGCAGGGATTTTGCCTTCTTCGGATCGCCCCAATCGAATCAATCGAATCAATCGCCCAATCGAAACAATCAAAAATGGCTAACAAATTACTCAACGCCCTCAACGTCAGTCGCCACACCACAGACTTGGTGTTTGGCAACTTTCAATACCTGCTCTTTTTGGGTGGCTTGGGCATTTTGTATATCGCCAATGCGCATTTTTCCGAAAAGGGCGTGCGCCGCATTCAGTCGCTTCAAAAAGAAATTAAGGAGTTGAAGTGGGAATACACCTCTATAAAAAGCGAGACGATGTATAAGAGTATGCAAAGCCAGATTGATGAGAGTTTGGAGCCTGTTGGCCTGGATTTAGAGAACAAGGGGCCCAAGGTGATAAGTGTTAAGTGATAAGTGTTAAGTGTTAAGTGGTGTACATTAATCAAGCAAGTTAAGAATGGAAAATCAACAACCAAATAAGGGAATACTGAGAGAGAAAAGTTTTCAATTGGCTATTCGCATAGTCAAGCTCTGTAAGCATTTAAGGGAGAAAAAGAAGGAGTTTGAAATATCAAGCCAGTTGTTCAGGAGTGATACAAATCCAGGCGCAATGGTTAGAGAGTCAGAGTATGCACAATCAGGGGCCGATTTTATAAACAAATTAGAAGTTGCTCAAAAAGAGTTGAATGAAACTAGGTATTGGATTGAGCTGCTTTATGCGACCGATTATCTCACTGAAGGTGAGAAAATTTCAATTCTAAACGATGTGGACGAAGTAATGAGATTAACTACCAGCTCTATTAAAACCCGAAAAGCCAACCTCGAATCAAATAAAAAAGCACGGAACTAAAACCACTTACCACTAACCACTTAACACTCACGAAGTGCTCAATGTCAAAAACGAAGTCCTAATCCGCGTGTACTCGGTCGCAGCCGTGGTACTGGTGGTGGCTGTCGTGATCTTGACGCGCTTGTTCCAACTGACGGTCACGGACGCCCATAAGTGGGAAGCCAAAGCCGACAGCCTTTATGTGAAATTGGTGGACGTGCCCAGTCAGCGCGGCAACATTTTAGCCGATGACGGTTCGCTGCTCGCCACCTCGCTACCGTTCTTTGACATACATTTTGACGCAAAAGCCGTGGGGCTTACTCCAGAAATCTTCAACGATCAAGCGGTGGACAGCCTTTCGTGGCTGCTCTCTACCTATATTGATCAGCAATACACGCCGGGGGCATACCGCCAGTGGTTTGACAGCCTACGCGCCGCTGATCCAAGGACAAGGGGGATCCGTTATGTGCCGATCGCCAAGAATTTGCCTTACTCTAAAATGCTGTTAATCAAAACCTTTCCCATTTTCCGGGAGGGGCGGCAATCGGGAGGTTTTATCGCTGAGCAGGTCAGCAAGCGCGAACGGCCTTTCAAGATTCTGGCACAACGGACCATCGGCTATTCTCAACGAGAAGGCGCACTTCCGGTCGGAATAGAGGGTAGTTTCAACACGATATTGGAAGGAAAACGAGATGATCTTCCCAAGCAACTCATGTTGAAGGTGCCGGGAGATGTCTACATCCCCATCAACGATCTCGCTGAAATCGAGCCAGCTTCCGGGGATGATGTGGTAACTACTTTGGACATCAATATCCAGGATGCAGCAGAAACCGCGCTGCTCAATGCCTGCGAAACCCACAATGCCGACCACGGTTGCGCCATCGTAATGGAAGTAAAAACCGGGAAAATCCGGGCCATGGCAAACATCGGTCGCACTGATTCAGGAGACAAAAGGGCTTATTGGGAAACCTACAATTATGCGGTGGGAGAGCGCGTGGAGCCAGGCTCCATGTTCAAACTCGCCTCTTTCATGGCCATGCTCGAAGCAGGGGAATTGGACGATTTTGACGAAAAAATACCTGTTTTCAAAGGCAAAGTAAAGATTTATGACGAAGAACTCATTGATGCAGTGCCCCACGGGCAGGATTCAATGACCATTCGCCAAATCTTCGCGCAGTCTTCCAACGTGGGCACTGCCACGCTCGCGCAGCGGTTTTTCAAAAGCAAACCCGCAGCCTTCGTACAGCTACTTCGCGATTTCAAGCTCGACATGCCCACGGGCATCGAAATCGGGGGCGAAGAAAACCCAATCGTGAAAAACCCGGCGGATCCCAAGAGCGAATGGAGCGGCACTACACTGCCCTGGATGAGCATCGGCTACGAATTGCTGCTGACTCCCATGCAATTGCTCACGTTTTACAACGCGGTGGCAAACGACGGGCGCATGATGAAACCGTACCTCGTGCAGCGCACGGAACATTATGGGGAGATCATCAAAGAATTCCGTCCCTACACTATCAAGCGCAACATTGCTTCTAAAAATACCATCCGAAAAGCCAAAGAACTACTGCGAGAGGTGGTGACAGATGGTACGGCCCACAATATCTACACCCCACTGTACGACATAGCGGGCAAAACAGGCACGGCCCAGTTGAACTACCACAAATTCCGGGCTTCTAAAGGCATTCGCCACCAAGCCGGGTTCTGTGGTTATTTCCCTGCCAACGACCCTATTTACTCTTGTATCGTGGTGATCAGCGAACCGGAACGCGGCGGCTACCATGGTGCGGAAGTAGCTGCCCCGGTATTTCGCCAAATAGCCGACAAGTGCTTTGCGATGAAAGCCGAACTGCACAAACCCATTAATGCCGAGAAGCCTATTCCATTGAAATACAGCCAAATGCCGAGTTACGATGCAGGTTCAAAAGAAGACATTGAAGAAAGCCTGAATTGGTTGGGACTTGGTTTGGACACAGCCCCAGACGTGGCCGATTGGGGGGTGATTATTGCCAAAGACAGCCTCGGGCTTACGATGCAAAACCGGGCGGTAGGCGACAAAAATATTCCCTCCGTGGTGGGCATGGGTTTGAAAGATGCGATCTACCTGCTTGAAAATCGAGGTTGTAGGGTGCGCGTGGAAGGGGTTGGGAAGGTGCGACGGCAGAGCTTGGCGCCTGGGACTAGGGCTAGTGGGCAGACTTGTGTGTTGTTTTTGGAATAAAAACCTGTTGATTGATTTGATTGATTCGATTGGAGGATTGATTCGATTGCGGCGATCCGAAAAAGGCAAAATCCATTCTTTCTTCGGATCGTCCCAATCGAATCAATCGCCCCAATCGAATCAATCGCCCCAATCGAATCAATCGAACCAATCAAATCAATCGAACCAATGCTATTAACCCATCTCCTCCAAAACCTGCAAGTGCTTGAAACACAAGGCAGCACGGACATCGAAATCGGTCAGATCCGGTTCGACAGTCGCGCTGTGCAGCCCGGGGATGTGTTTGTGGCAGTGCGTGGTGCGGGGGTGGATGGGCATCAGTTCATTGACACAGCGATAGAAATGGGCGCGGTTGCGATTGTGTATAGTGACCGGGTGACTCCAAGTCACCCGGTCACTATACAAGTCGCCGACTCCGCCGAAGCACTCGGCCAGATGGCTTCCAACTACTTCGGCAATCCTTCAAAAGAAATCGAACTCGTTGGCATCACTGGCACCAATGGAAAAACGACGACCGCCACGCTGCTTTGGCAACTTTTCACTGCGCTAGGGTACAAATGCGGCCTCATCGGCACGGTGGAAAATAGGGTAGGGGAGGAGGTGATTCCAAGTACGCATACTACGCCAGATGCGGTTCGAGTGCATGAATTGCTTCGCAAAATGGCCGATGCGGCTTGCAGTCAGGTGTTCATGGAAGTCAGCAGTCACGCGGTACATCAGCGCAGGATTGCGGGGGCGACGTTCGCAGGTGGGGTATTTACCAACTTGACTCACGACCACCTCGATTACCACAAGACATACGCAGAATACCGCGATGCCAAGAAAAAATTCTTTGACGATTTGCCAAAAACAGCCTTTGCCCTGACCAATGCCGATGACAAAAACGGCCTGCTGATGCTGCAAAATACCAAGGCGCAAAAAGCCACCTACAGTCTGAAAAAGCCCGCTGATTTCAAAGCGAAAATCATCGAAAACAGCCTTGAAGGGCTTCATTTGGAATTGGATGGGGCGCAAATGCATGCGCGGATGATTGGGGAATTCAATGCTTATAACCTCACGGCTGCTTATGGCGTGGCGATGTTGCTCGAATCCAAACCTCGTAGGTTTTCAAAACCTACGAGGTTTATAGAACGCGAGGAAATCCTAACCGCTCTCAGCAATTTACCCGGCGCAGAAGGCCGATTCGAT
>JACMMM010000570.1 GCA_014379065.1 Saprospiraceae bacterium | reverse complement strand
AGATTGCCAAAATACGGAAAGCACAACACCCTTTTTCAACAAGATTTTTGAAAAAATGACCCACTCACACACATCCCCTCCATTCAAATCTCTAAATATCCTAGCTTTCCTGCTCTTGCCGCTCGGCCTTTTCGCGCAGAACAAATTCTCCATGTCCGATGCGATCCTGAAACGCACCGCGCTATCTCAAGCCAATCTGAAACAGCTGCAGTGGATTCCCGGCACGACTCACTTCACCCACGTCTTGGGCGATCAAATCGTGCGCGTGAACGCTCCCAATCTCTCGACGGACACGCTCACACTGCTGCCAAAAATCAATGAGAGCCTAACCGCACTTGGTGGCACCCCCTTGCCCAGTTTGCCCAATGTGACCTGGACAAGCGCCGGCAATCTGTGGTTCCACACCGATAAAGAAATCTACACGTACTCACTTAAAGAGGGCTTAAACCGCAAAAATTGGCACCCAGTCGAAGCGGAAAATGTTGATATTCAAGACAAAACCTTATCTGCGGCCTACACCATGGGCAACGACCTTTGGGTAAACATCGGCGGAAAAGAACTGGGCGTAGCTAAAAGCGAAGCCGACGGCATTGTGTACGGCAAGAGCGTCCACCGCGAGGAGTTTGGGATTTTTAAAGGCACGTTTTGGAGCACATCAGGGCGTTACCTGGCATTTTACCGCATGGACGAAAGTATGGTGACGAAGTATCCGATTTATGTCCTTGATTCGATGCCAGCGCAGGCACGTGAAATTCGCTACCCGTATGCCGGGACAAAAAGTCACCACGTCACCGTCGGCGTCTTTGACACACAAACGGCCAAGACGTTTTACCTCCAAACCGGTTTGCCCGCAGAACAATATCTTACGAATGTTTCCTGGACGCCCGACGACAAATTCGTGCTGATTGCGGTTGTGAATCGCGGCCAAGACCATATGTGGTTCAACCAATACGATGCCACCACGGGAGCATTCGTCAAGACCGTTTTTGAAGAAACATCAGACAAATGGGTGGAGCCTGAAAAGCCCGCTGTCTTTGTGCCCGGCTCGAACGACCAATTCCTCTGGCAGAGCGAAGGCGATGGCTACAATCACCTCTATCTCTGTAGTTTAAACGGGAAAACTGCGGATCAAATCAGCAAAGGCGCGATGCCTGTCACCGCTTTTTACGGATTCGATGCCAAGGGAGAAAACTGCTTTTACCAAGTGGCCGATGAGATGGGGATGAACCGCTACGTTTTTGCTGCGAACCTTAAAACAGGGGTGATTACGCGCCTCAACGCGGAAGAGGGCACACACAACGCCTTGGTAAACAGCACAGGCGAATGGGCTTTGGACGTGTTCGCCAATGCCGCTACGCCGCGCCTGGTCTACCTTTCGCGCTGGAGGGAGACCGCCAAACGAGAGATCATTTTTGCGGCAAAAAATCCGCTCGAAGGCTACGCGCTTGGCCTCACACGCACCTCAACCGTTCCCTCAAAAGGCGGAATGCCGTTGAATACCCGTATGATTTTGCCGCCCGATTTTGATTCCCAGAAACAGTATCCAGTGCTGGTGTATTTGTATGGCGGCACCCACGCGCAATTGGTGACCAATACCTGGCTGGCCGGGGCAGAGCTTTGGATGCACCACATGGCGCAAGAAGGCTACATCATTTTCACCATGGACGGTCGCGGTTCGGCCAATCGCGGGTTTGCCTTTGAAAATGCCATCCATCGTCGCGTAGGGGATGTCGAAATTGAAGACCAATTGGCTGGGATTGAATACCTGAAAGCCCAGACTTTTGTGGATCCATCGCGTATTGGCGTGTTTGGCTGGAGTTACGGCGGGTTTATGACGACTTCATTGATGACCCGCCCTGAATCAAAAAACGTGTTCAAATGCGGCGTTGCGGGTGGCCCGGTCATTGATTGGAAGATGTACGAGATCATGTACACCGAGCGCTATATGGATATGCCGCAGGAAAACCCCGAAGGCTACGCCAAAAATAGCCTTTACCAATACATAGACAATTTGAATGGCCGCCTGCTCATGATTCATGGCAGCTCTGATGAATATGTGTTGTGGCAACACTCCCTGCGTTATATCCGCGAGTGCGTGCGCCAAGGCAAGCAGATTGACTATTTCGTGTACCCTGAACACCTGCATAATGTGTTGGGGAAAGACCGGGCGCACCTTTTTGAGAAGATTGAGGGGTTTTTTAATGATAACTTGAGGGATGTGAAGTCGGAGAGGCCGTGATTTGCTGATTAATTCCGCTCCATCACCATCACCCAAAACAGCGTCTTCGGCACTGCTTGTTCGGGTGGAGGATCCCAGGTGATTTTCGATTTCTTTTCCTCAAGGTCTACCACACAAATGGTGTGATATTCCTTTTGCAATCTCGCCACTATCTCTTTTACCAATGGGTCGTCTTTGAGGTGCTCGAACTGTCCCCCGGGCAGCACCACGAATCGAGGGCGACGTCCCCAAAGCTCTTCTCGTGTTTGCTGTTGGAACTGGGCATAGCGTGCGTGTCGCTGTACCACCCCCTGAAAAAACAGGTGACTCAAAGCGGAACGGCGGTCGGCGCTTAATAACAATTCCGGCTCCGAGCCGATAATGGCTATCGAATCAGAAGGGCTGCTCCGTTTTTTCAACTCAGCGCCTATTTCAGCCATCTCTTGAAAAGAATTGCTGCCGTAAGCCCGCCACAAGACGGCGCGGTGGTTTTCATAAAACCAATACCCATTGTGTGCCAAAACGGGCCATAACACGACTATTGCGGCAGCAATCCATCCTGCCGAACCGTATTTACGCAGCAAAGTGTCAAGCCCCACAACAGCACAGATGGAAAGCCAAGGCAAGGCCAACACAAAGTAGTGTGGATAAAAGGCCCCGCCCAACGAAACGCCCCAAAGTGAAAGTGGCAGCAGCCAGGCAAGGGCACGTTGTTCGGGCATTTGCTTTTGGCGCAGCATGACGATCAAGCCAAACAGACCGCTGAACCACACCCACCACCATTGCGCTATTACCTTTGGAAAATAAAAATTGAAAAAGAACAAGCCTCCTGATGATTGGGTTTTGAACTTTTCTCCCGTTGAAATCTCCACCGTCCAGAACCAAAAATCGTCAAAACGCCCCTGAGAAGCGAACCAGGCGGCGCTCAAACCCACGGGCAAAATCACCCCCAAGGCGTAAAGCATTCCCATCCCCATGGCCCGCGTGATGGATTCGGATCGTCCGCGCCCAAAAAACCACCATGCCAGGTATAAAGCACCAAAAACGGCATAAAAAAGCGCTTGCTGCTTGATCCAAATGGCGAACCCCGCTCCGAGGCCGGCGAGGATTATCCAAGCCGCTTGAGGACTGCGCCCATTTACCGTGCCGCGCCACAAGGCCCATAAACCAGCAAAAGCTGGCAAGGCACACAGCTGCGTAGCATGGGCAGCAAAGCCCAACACTTGGCCACTGGCGGCATACAAAGTGAAAAGTCCTGTAGCGGCTAGGGCTCGGTCGCGCCCAATTACTTCGCGCAGCCAAAAAAACAACACGGCCAAAGTCGCCAATTGCCACAGCAAAGCGCCCAGATGTATGCCGGAAGGCTGGACGCCAAACACACTTGTGAACAGCCCATAGATCAGGTAAAGCCCTGGCAACTTATTGTCGTACAAGTCCGTGTACAAACGTTCACCTCCCATCAATGCCCGACCGATATAGGCGAAAACGCCTTCGTCGCGCTCGAATGGGATATCCAGCAGGCGCAATCGCGCGACCAAGGCGATAAGCAACAGGGCGATGCCTATCCAGGCGAATGGGGTGGTCGAGATGTTGCGATTGGCGGGAGGTGTCGAAGCAATTGTCGCTGGTTTTTCGGCTGTACGCTGGCTTTTATGTTTCGTTTTTGACATCGCCTTGATTTAGATTGTCTAATGCTTTCCGTTGCTGTTGTTTTGTTCTTCATTCATGATTTTTCATTGTACTGGTTAGTACTACGAAAGTAATGGGTTTCTAAACAAATTGCGTCATCCAAAACCTCAAATTTTCATAGGCAATATCACAAAAAACGTCGCGCCTTTTCCTGCCTCAGATTGTACGTCCACTTGCCCGCCATGGGCCTGCACGATGCTGAGGGTGCTGGCAAGACCAAGCCCCATGCCATTGGGTTTTCGGGAAAAATAGGGTTCAAAAATCTTGCTGATTTGTTCTCGCGCGATACCGGGCCCATTGTCTTTGATGCCAAAAACAAAGAGGTCGCCTACTGTCTTTGTGCTCAGTTCGAGCATGCCATTTTCTGCTTCCACCATTTCCACAGCATTGATGATGATGTTGAACAAGGCGATTTTTAGCTTTTCCGGATCCGCCTGAATGCGTGGTGGGTCTGGGTTCAAATGCCGGTACAAGGTAATCTTTTTGAGTGCAATGCGGTCAGATGCGATCTCCAGGGTTTGTTCGAGCAGTTCGTGCGGATTGGTGGGCTGTAGATGCAACTGACCCGTATTACTGGATTGCAGCAGGTCTGTTACCAATTTGCTGATACGCAGACTGTTGCGCTGGATAATTTCCAGAAAAATAGAGAGTTCGGCATCTTTGTTTTCTTCCAGGACCTGCCCAATGGCCAGGTCAATATTGGTCAGTGGATTTCGGATTTCGTGCCCCAGCATTCGCATAAAACGCCCGGCAGAAGCAATTTTTTCAGCAATAAGCAATTCCTTTTCTGCCTTTTTGCGCCTAGTAATGTTATGCAAAATGGCTTGGAAAAACACCTCACTGGGTTGGGCCTGTGTTTTGTGGCAGGTGCAGGCAAGGATGACAGTTTGGACGGCCCCTGTTGCTGTAATCAACTCGGCCTCAAAATCCCTTATGTCTCTCTTGTTCGCAATTTCTTGCGCAAAATTTAATCTAACCGATTCATTTTCAAATAATTCAGCCAAAGTTTTATTTACCAACTCGGCTTTTAAAAAGCCAGTCAATTGTAAAGCAGCCGGATTTACGTCGGTGAATCGGCCCGATACATCCAGCAGACAAATAGCATCAATGGATCCTTCAAAAATACCCCGGTACTTTCCTTCGCTCTCGCGCAAGGCTTTTAATGCCGCTGCCCTGCCAATACTGTATCGAATGCTGCGCTCCAGTTTTTCGGGCTCTAGCTCGCTTTTCACCAGATAATCTGCTACTCCCAGGTCTAAAGCCTCTGTATCAATGGTTACATCGCCCCTGCCTGTGAGCAGGATGATGGGCGTATGCAGCCGTAAATCTTTTGCTATGCGCAGCAAATCAAGCCCCGTGCGCGCGCCGAGCAGGTAATCAAACAAGCCAATATCAAACTGCTGATTGTTCAGTAAATAGAAGGCCTCATCGTAGGTGGATGCCCAGGTCACATCGAATTGTTGGTCTCGGATGTCGTGCAAACATTCGGTAGTCAGAAAATAATCATCTTCATCATCGTCAACCAACAAGACGGAATATCTAGGCATGGAGAAAGATTAATATGTTGTTATGTCAGACACCTTGTTTAAACGGTAGCGCTATAGTGAACACCGCTCCTTTGCCTGACTCACCTTGCGCAAAAATAGTTCCCTGATGGTTGTCCACAATTTTTTTGCAAATAGAGAGTCCCACCCCAGTTCCAACATATTCCGACCGTCCATGCAGCCGCTGGAAAATAGTAAAAATACGCTCGGCATTGGCTTGTTCGAATCCAATGCCATTGTCTTCTATTTCGATGGTGCAATAGTCTTTTTCGGGCAACAAGGCGTATGTTTCGGGAAATTCGGTTCCTGCCATCGTTCGGCAACGCACCACTACTTTTGGCGGACGGTCAGGGTCTACAAACTTTAAGGCATTGTTGAACAGATTCTGAAACAACTGCCGCATCTGACTTGGGATGGCTTCGATGGTTGGAAATTTGCCTGGCAACTCAATCTGCGCTTTTGTGCGCTCCACGGCATCCATATCAGCAATCACCTCGTCAAAAATTTGGTTGAGGTCTGTCAGTTCAAATTTCAAGTCGCTGCGCGTTACCCGAGAGAACGACAACAAATCATTGATCAAGGTTTCCATGCGCCGCGCCGCGTTGTTCATCCGTGTGAGGTACTCTTGACCTTCGCCTATTAGGGCCTCGTTATATTTGCGGGAGAGTCGTTGGCCAAACGACATTATTTTGCGCAGGGGCTCCTGCAGGTCATGAGAAGCGACATAGGCGAATTCCTGTAATTCGCGATTGGAGCGATCCAGTTGTTGCAGTCGTACTTCAAGTTCACGCTGCTTTTTGTTCAATTCACTCACGTCTTTGAGCAGCAGTACACCCACGATAGGGCTTGAGCTTTCGTCATCATCACGGCTGTCTGCGTAAACACTGGCCTTATAAAATTTGCCGTTGATTTCGCGTTCTACCTCAGCGCGTTCGCCCCCAAAGACCTTCGATACATATTCGCCCAAAAAAGTAAAAGGGTTCGATTCAAAAAGGGCGGCTAAATTTTTTCCCGTCAAATTGCCTTCCAACCCCAAGCGGATAAAGCGCGGGCTCCCTTCACTGAGCAAGATATTGAGGTCCTTGTCAAACAAAATAATTTCATTGTCCGCCAAGCTGTTGGAGAGTGATTTGTACAGACGCATCAAGTTGCGGTCAGTAGTAGCGGCCTCCTTCAGGAAGGTAATATCGGTCAGCGCAATGGTCATTTGGGTGCCTGTTCGATGGGACGAAGCCATCACCCAGCGATTAATTTCTCGGATGAAAAAATCTACCGCATCGGCAGTCACGGTGGTTGTGGGTGGGCCGTCCAATTTTTCTGCCACATGCTTTGGGAAAATTTCATCCAACAACAATCCTTTTGGATTGGAGAGGCCAAACAGACTGCGAGCAGTACTATTGGCAAAAGTGCAACGCCATTCAGCTGTTGCAGAAGCGCTCTCAAACAGTAAGAGACCATTGGGCGAACCGTCAAATAGGTTGTGTAAATGTTCCATTCATTACTGTATGTTATGGGATTTTAACTTATTGTACAACGTTTTTCGGTCAATCCCGAGCGCTTCTGCCGCCTTGCTTTTGTTGAAGCGAACTTCTTGCAACACGCGCATGATCATTTCATATTCGGCAATATTGGCCACTGCTTTCAAATCGGTTTTTTCAGGAATAATATTCGGCACTTGTTGTGGCGGGACGCTGGGCGTTACGGCGGTGCTATGCCCTGATGGCATGGGTGGCAAAGCCCAAACGGGCGCTTCGATTGTATTCAGCTCTGTTGTGGCAGCGTCCTCCAACCCCAGCCTTTGAAAATGCGTGATTTCAAAGGGTAGCGACAATGCTTCAACCCTGGGGCCGTCGGTCAGCAAAGCAGCACGTTTGATAACGTTTTTTAACTCACGTACGTTTCCATACCACGGATAGTGGGTAAATATGTGTGCCACGTCGTCAGAAAAGCCTTGTATCGGTTTTTTGAGCTCGCGAGCAGCCTCCTGCAAAAAATGGTGGGCAAAAGGCATGATGTCCTCACGTCGTTCGCGCAAGGGAGGTAATTCAAGGCTAAATTCGTTGAATCGGTGGTAGAGATCTTCACGGAACCTGCCCTTGCGACAAGCGACTAGTAGCCGCTCGTTGCTCGCTACGATGATGCGTACGTCAAGGCTGATTTCTTTGCCTGAGCCGATTCGTTTTAGCCGACGTTCCTGTACCACCCGCAGCAGGGCTACCTGCACATCGTATGGAAGGTTGGAAACTTCATCCAGAAAAATAGTGCCACCGTTTGCCAATTCAAAATGGCCGATTTTGGTGCCTATTGCGCCCGTAAACGATCCTTTTTCGTGCCCAAACAGTTCGCTATTTGCCAAATCTTTGGAAATAGCCCCGCAGTCCATGGCCACAAATGGCTGATTGCTTCGGGGGCTTCTGTCGTGAATCATACGGGCGACGGACTCCTTGCCCGACCCGCTTTCTCCGTAAAGAATGATGCTGTAATTGGTGGGCGCAACCAAGTCTATTTGCTTGTACATGGTCTGTGCCGCTGCGCTTTGGCCTATTACATAGTTGGCTTGTAGTATGGTGGAGGGCTTGGAATTCGTTGAAGCGGCTGTTTTGGGGGAAACAACTGCATTCGGCCCTCCCGTTTGAAGGGCATTTTGTATGCTGAGGAGGATTTCGTCGGGTACAATGGGCTTGGTAATATAGTCCACGGCACCTAGTTTCAGCACGTTTACAGCCATTCGGATATCGGAATATCCCGTCATCACCAGCACAGGAATGTGGGGAAATTTTTCCCGAAGTTGTTGCAATACTACGTTTCCATCCATGTCACCGAGTCGAAAATCCGTCAGGATAAGCGCGGGATGATGCACTTCGGCTGCACGGATGCCTTCATGACCGTTGTTAACGCTCAGCACCTCGTAGCCTTTTCGGGTCAAGAATCGGTGGAGGAGGGTGCAGATATCCAGATCGTCGTCTATGATGAGTATTTTTTCCATGTTGTTCTGCTTAATAGTGTTGGTCTCCTGGTTTTATTTGAAAGCGACGTTTACGAAACTTTTTAAAAGTTTCGTAAACGTAAATCTATTCAGCCACTAAAGTCGCCGGTACAGCCATTTCACGACGCATTTTTGCGATTGGGATATTCATCAGATCACGGTACTTGGCGACCGTGCGGCGCGCAAGGTTGTAACCTTTGTCTTGTAATATATTGCAAATGTGTTGGTCGCTCACAGGTGCTTGCTTGTCTTCCTCTCCAATGAGTATCGCAATGAGCTCGCTTATCTCTTTGTTGGTCACCATTTCGCCGTCGGCTTTGGCCATGCCTTGCTGGAACAGGTCTTTGAGGTGTATGGTGCCAAAATCAGTGTGCACGTACTTTAGGCTGGTGACCCGCGAAACGGTAGAAATATCGAGTTGAGCGATCTCTGCCACATCTTTCAGAATCATTGGACGGAGTTTCCTATGGTCGCCGGTTTGGAAATATTCGTGTTGTAGTTGCACAATGGCTTGCATCGTAACCAGCATAGAGTGCTCGCGCTGGCGCACCATTTCAACAAACCAAACGGCAGAATCTACCTTAGAGCGCAGGTATTGGAATGCTGCCTTATCGGGTAGTTTTTCCTTGTTCCTCTGCATGGACTGCAACATTTCTTGCATGTATGCGCTGACGCGCAACACGCCGCTGTTTTTGTTTGGCAAGTAGACCTGCAGATCGCCCTGTTCATCTTTTTCCACCACAAATTCAGGTATAATGTTGTAATTTTTTGTCAATTCCACGCTTTGACCTGCTACCGGGCGCGGGTTGAGCTTCTTTATCAAGGCTGCGGCGTCGCGTATTTCATGATGGCTAACACCTAAGACGCGCCCGATCTTTTCGTGCTGATGGTTGCCCAGGTCATAGAGATGATCTTTCACGATGCGCCAGGCCATCTCTACGTTGTTTTGACGGCGGGAGAGGTTATCGAGTTGCAGCAAAAGGCATTCTCGAAGGTCGCGGGCGGCTATGCCCGCTGGTTCGAGCATTTGTACGGTTTCAAGTGCGGCTTCAACCTCAGATTCTTCCACAAAAATGCTCTGCGCGAAAGATAATGTGTCGGTCATATCGGCAATACTGGTGCGCAGATAGCCGTCGTCGTCTAGGCTGTCCACAATGTATCCAGCGAGCAGTTGCGCTCGGGGGGTAAGGGGCAGCACACTGATTTGCGCTTTGAGCTGTTCACGGAAATCGTGGGCTTGGGCAAGTGTTCTTTGATAGGATTCGTCTTGGTTGCTGCGCGAATCTGGTGCAGCAAAATCGTACTCCGGGCCATCCTCCTGTTGGTATTGTTCGATGATTTCAAAACGCTCAAAATCATTGTCGGCCTCATCAGTTCCTTCTTTTTCAGGGAGCTCGTCGGGCATTTCAGCGGCGATGTCGGGGTCGGGAGCATCGCTTTCAAGTGCGGTGTTTTCGAGCGTTTCTTGCTCGATACGTTGTTCCAGTTCCAGTGTGCCCAACTGAATGAAATTAAGCAACTGAATCTGCTGCGGAGACAGATTTAGAGTTTGTTTTTGCCCAATGTGTTGGCTTTGCCGTATCATGCATCCATTATTTTTCAAAACGTGGCGTGATTTACCCAACAAAAAAAACATGCCATCCCCAATTTGGGGAAAGTTGGGGATAAAAGTAAGCGGGCCTAAAAATAGAGCGGATGTCGCCAATCAAGGCTTTTTTAACTTAATGAGCGTGCTGCTCAATTTTAAGACTTGTAAAAAGATTATTTAATGCGCAGACGTACCCTGCAATTCATGTATTTTGTTCTGGGCGCTACCGTATTATTACTGGTTAGTATTGGTTTTTTTGCGTTTCGATCGCTGGAAAACCTGATAGAGGAGAGCAATCTGGTTGAGCATACCAGCCATGTATTGTTCCAATCAGAGCAGGTCATTTCTATCCTCAGAGAGACTGAGTCAAGCCAACGGGGCTTTATTATTACGCACGACTCCTGCTTTTTGGGGAGCTATCTGGAAACCTCTGAACAGGTATTGCCTCAAATTGGAACTATGGACTCTCTTCTGAATATAAGTCCACAGTCCATGCAACGAGAACGCCTCAAGAGGCTGAATCATTTTGTAATTATACGCCTGGCAAGCCTTAGACAATCATTGTCTGTTGCGAGTGAACCGCCTAGCGCGGACCAACAACTGCGATTGATGGCAAGGCTTGAACGGGGGAGGGCTACGATGGATAGTGTGCTCATACTCTTGGATAGTATGGAAAACACCGAGAAAATACTGCTGACAGAGCGCGTTTACCAAAAGAAGCTGTTGTCGGGCGATACCCTCGGCCTGTTGACTTTGATTTCAATGTTGGCCATCGGCCTGTTTTCATTAGCGTTTTATTCCGTAATCCAAGAAGTGATCCGCCGACAGAGGTATGAACAAGAATTGAAAAAAACAGTAGAGGACTTGTGGAGATCTAACCAAGATTTAGAACAATTTGCATACGTCACTTCGCACCACTTTCAAGAGCCAATGCGCAAATTGCAGACATTTGGCAATCGGCTTATGCAAAAATATGGGGAAGCGCTGAGCGCGGATACTGGCTTTCTCGTGGAGCGCATGAATGATTTGGCAGGTCAAATGCAACTGCTTTTGGACGACTTATTGATTTACACGGGAGTAGGCGCACGAGTCAATGTGACCAGTTTTGAAACACTGGATCTTTCAAAAGTGTTTCAAAGGGTCATTGACACACATCAAAGGCAAATAGGCGAGGCGGGTGCGATTATTCAATTGGATGCACAGCCTTGCAATATCCGGGGCAATTCGGCTCAATTGGAGTTGTTATTCTCTCAACTTCTGCAAAATAGCTTAAAATTTGTGCAGCAAAACCGAAGCCCTGTGATTTCGATCCATACATTTGCCGTTCCGGGGAAGGAAATACTAGGATCTGTGCAGGAAGAATCCAAAAAGGAATTTGTAAAAATCGTTTTTTCAGACAATGGAATCGGGATCGAATCCAAATATTACGACAAAGTTTTTGAGTTGTTCCAGCGCCTCCACCCTAAGGATTATCCGGGAACGGGTGCCGGGCTTGCTATCTGTAAACAAATAGTGCGACACCACAATGGCTATATTTTGCTGAGTGAGTCAAAAATAGGTACTACTTTTAACCTTTATTTGCCAATTTAGAATATGCCACTGACCATGCCACACCAGAGAGCCATGATCCTATTGGCGGATGACGACGCAGACGACCGTTATTTGGTGAAAACAGCGTTTGAGGAAAACGCTATTCCATGTGAATTGCGCTTCGTGGAAGACGGCACCGAGGTGTTTGACTTTCTTATGGGGCAAGGCAAATTCGCCGAAGAAAACAACAGGCTTCCTAATTTAATCCTTTTAGACCTGAATATGCCCAAGAAAAACGGCAAACAAGTGTTACAGGAAATCAAGGCTTTGCCCGATTACGATCATATTCCTGTCGTGATTTTTACCACCTCTAAATCGCCCGATGATGTACGTTTACTTTATAAAATGGGTGCCAGCAGCTTTATTAGCAAGCCTTCAACCTTTGACAAACTGTCAGAAATAGTGCGAAATATTGGTTGTTACTGGATGGATACTGCCACCATATCCTAAGGCCTATCAGGCGCGGCCACGAATACGGGCCCATATATTGCCCAATTTTTCGCCCAAGGTGGTTTCTTTAAAATCCGCTGTTTTTCGTGCCACGAAATTCACCACGCTGGGTAGGTTTCGCAACAAAAGGGGCACACCTATCTGGGCTGCAATACCTACTATCGGGTGGCGGAACCGGCGGGGAAACAAGGTGAGTGCAAGGCGCATTCCCTGTGTAGCCACAGAGTTGTCACGGAAAGAATCGGCGGCCTGGTGGATGACGTTTTTGGCGACTTCCACGGGACGGAAAGCGTGCTTTAGCGCTTCAATATCTTCTTGAATACGCTGCTCACACATTTCAAGTTTGAGGTGCAGGCGTGCGCGTTCGGCTAAAATTTTAGGATGGGTATGTTTCATCTTCGTCATCTTTAATGGATTCCAGAACCGTATCCGTTATATAGGTATGGATGTAATTTCGAGCGAAAAGCAAGGCCAGGATCATCATCACAATCATAAACATGGCCATGATGAAAAATCCAATGGCAGGATTTTCAAGCCATTGCCCAATCAAAATGGCCGTACCAATACCAGCGAAAATGAGAATTATGCTACCGAAAAGAGTCAGTAAAAGACCGGACACCAATGTAGTGACAGCAGAAAGACCTCGCTCGGTAACATTAAGCTGAATGATCTCCCAGCGTGTATCGAGGTACTCACCGATATTTCGCGCGATTTCCTCCAACCGGGAATGTGCAGATTGATTGATGATTTCCATAATACAACTATTCTTTTGGTAAATTTTTATATAAAAGCCCTAAAAAAAGCCACGCAACTGAAACACCTTCAAAAAAATCGGGCGAATCCGCTGCGTGGCAAGTAATCTGAAATCGGTTTGTGGAACGGATTGATCAGCGAGAGCTTAGGAAATGGATTCCTTGATGTTGTATGCTGATTTTTTGCCATTGCTCATGGCGGTGTCAAATGTGCCTTCAGCGTCATTGGCCACTTCACTAGCTTTGTTTTTGGCTTGACTCCACAACTTCTCACCCTTTTGGAGGATATGGCGCATGAAATCATCCATTTCATCAGCGGCAATGCCGGTGCCCATTTTGAATTTGCCTTTGGTCTCATACCAAGTTTTTTTACCCTCCTCAATTAGCTCATCTATAGAAACGGTAGATTTGCGGGCAGCTTTCATAATTTGCTTGCGGGTTTCTGCTCCTGCCTGAGGCGCAAGCAAAATACCTATAGCAGCTCCAGCGGCGGCGGCGCCCAATGCAGCGCCTAACAATTTTGAATTAGACATGGTTAAGTTTTAATTTAATCGGTTAAAAAAATACGTGTGCTTTCGACACTTTGAAAAATTGTGTTTGTTTTGTGTCTTGTATTGCTAAGAATAAAAACCTTGTGCCATATTTAAAAGCAAATTAAACGCCTCATGATACACCCATTTTGAGGAAAAATGTAGAAAAAGCACCTCGAAAAGTACCCATGTCGCATGGCTTATTTATTTACCAACTAGTAGAAACTCTTTAATTCTCAATGAAAATATTTTAATGTTTAAGCTATGCGACGCGAAAAAAAACTACTTATTATTGATGATGAAATAGATGCTTGCCTCCTTATGGCGCGTTTGTTCCGCTCCAAATTTGCACGCATTGATTATGCCTATTCGCTTGCAGAGGCATTGGAAAAAGCCATTTTGATGCCACCAGATGTGATTTTGTTGGACAACAACCTTCCCGATGGCTATGGCATTGACCATATCAGTGATTTTCGAAACATCAGAAACAACCATGTAATCGAAGTTGTGATGATTAGTGCCATTGATATACGCGCAGAGGCACTGGCGGCGGGTGCTGACTACTTTATTAGCAAACCAATATCGGCGACAGATTTGCCCTGGTAATATATAAAAAGGCCGCCTCTAAAACGAGGCGGCCTATCTTAACCTATCTTAACCTATCTTAATTATCAGACTTCAAATCTTCGGATATCTTATCTAGCTTTCTGGCAGTAGCCGTCTTGAAATCATTCCAACCATCTTTCATATCCTCTCCAAGACGGTTCATATCGGCCTTGAGTTCCTCTCTTTCAGCCGCAAGTCTCTTCCGGCGTTCTTGCCAACGGGCCTTTTCTTTGGCTGTGGCCTTTTCCATTTTTCGGTCAAGTGCTTCAATTTCGGCATCAAGATCCCGGCCTGCTTTGTCCATTTTAGCCGAAAGTTCATCACGTTCGGCTCTCAAAGCGTTGGCAGCGTCTTGATTTGCATCTTTTAGGTCGTTCTTGGCATCCTGTAGGTTTTCTTTGGCATCTTGGACGGCTTCTTGCTTTCGCTCGGCCTGACCGTCAGAACAGGAAGTGAGCACCGCGCCGGCGGAACAAAAGGCCAATAGGCCAGCAAACAAAAATTGCTTTTTCATGGTGTTTGAATATGTTAGTGAAAATTTTATTTTTTTTATCTTAAATTCTTACTGGCCTGGTAATATTCATATTAATGGCCGCTTGTGGGTGTTGAAGTGGCATTTGTGTAATAGAGTGCCTACTTCCAATTTCTTCCAGAGGGCTTCGTTTTTGTTGGCGTAGTTGTTTAAAAAGAGAAGGAGAAAGTCCCGTAGATTTTTTAAATTGATTGGACAAATGTGCTACGCTGCTATAATTCATTTTCCAAGCGATCTCTGTCATATTGCACTCACCATAAATTATCAACTCTTTTATCCGCTCAATTTTATGTGCAATGATGAATTGTTCAATGGTAATTCCTTGCAATGCTGAAAATACATTTGCCAGATAAGTATAATGGTAATTCAATTTTCGACTTAAATAAACAGAAAACTTGAATTTGGCTATACCATCTTTATGATGAATTACTTCAATAATTGCATCTTTTACCTTTTCGATCAATACCTCTTTCCTGTCTTCTATCAGCTCAAGTCCCAGATTGAGCAAATCAGTTTTTAACTGCATTTTTTGCTCACAGGAGAGATCTTCAATAACTTCAAATTCGCCTAGATCTATCATGCTGGCGTGTAGGTCAAGTTTGTTAAAAACTTCCATCACCGCTAATTTACAGCGCGTGCTTACCATATATTTGATGAATATCCTCATTTTGTGATTGATTTAGTGTGAAACAGCCTCAGAAAGGGTATGGTTTTTCAGCGAAGTTTATTTTATGTAAAATAGCAAAGTGTGGCACTTTGCTACCATAGTAATAAAAAACGGAGGCCAGAAATTAATTATGCTATTTGGGGAATTTTTTCCCCAACTCGAAGCAATTTTGTGGAAAATTGCTTGTGGAAACGCTGAGATAGGATATTCCTTAGCAATAGATATAAAAAAAGGCCGCCTCGTTTCTGAGGCGGCCTACTATAATTATCTAATTCTAGTTCTCTTTCAGGTCTGCTGAAATTTTGTCAAGTTTTCTGGCGGTAGCGGTTTTGAAGTCGTTCCAGCCATCTTTCATGTCCTCTCCAACGCGCCTCATGTCGGATTTCAATTCGTCGCGTTCGGCGGCCAGTACCCTGCGGCGTTCCTGCCACTGGGCTTTTTCTTTGGCCGTAGCCTTTTCGATCTTACGGTCGAGTTCCTCAATTTCGGCATCCAGTTCGCGACCTGCTTTGTCCAATTTGGCAGATAGGTCATCACGTTCTGCCCTTAAAGCATCGGACGTATTTTGACCTGCATCTTTGAGGTTTTCTTTGGCATCCTGAACATTTTCCTTAGCATCTTGACGATTCTCGGACGGGGTGTCAGTGCAAGAAACCAGTCCGGAACCGGCCGAGCAAAATGCCAGAAGGCCAGCAAATAAAAATTGCTTTTTCATGGTGTTTGAATATGTTGGTGAGTTGATTTGAAAAGGGTTCTTTAAAATTCGTAGCCTAGTACCAGACCGATACCACGCGTCCGGCGGTAAGCTTTGTTGTCATTCTGGTTGTTGCTGTCGTCGTCAAGCAAGTTGTTGATGCCGAGATTGTAACGCGCATCCACAAACATGTGGCCAAATTTGACTCCGCCGCCGAAGGAAACACCCCAGTCTGTACGGCGTTGGCGTTCGGCTTCATCATCGTTGTCAAAGTTGAATTCATTTTCATCAGTGTTGTCAACACCAAGCACTGTGGTGGTATTTCTTGATTTACCACTGACTGCCAACCCGACAAAAGGCCCACCAAGGAGGTAAAAACCACCGCCGTCTTCTTTATAGAATTTCAGTTTTGCAAGCACGGGCACTTCTACATAGTTGTAGTAAAGCCGCGATACAAATTTGTTGTCCTCATTGAGGATATAAGTTGATTTGCCGCCTTTCTGGATAAAAAGGAGCTCTGGCTGGATGGTAAACATGTCGGACAAGCCGAGGTCAAAGGATACGCCGGCTTGGAACCCAGCTACCGTGTTGTTTTTCAGCGATTCGTATTCTTCCAGCGAGGCCGATTCAGAAATGCTGGCGAAGTTTACCCCTGCTTTGATGGCTACCTGAGCCTGGCTCTGAGGGATAAAAAATATTGCGGCAAGCGCAATGGTCAGAAAAAATGCACGAATGTTCATAAGAGAATGGTTTTGCTAAATTATAAAATGAATTGTTAGAATGGCTTTATGAGCTGGTTTTTTCAAGGCAAAGGTGTAGTCATCAAGGTCAGTAATACGTTACACAATTGCAAAGGAAATTTAAAAGATTCCCAGATTGCTTCTCACAGTAGAGATAAGGTAATCATTCCCAACACAGTTAAATAGATCAAATCCCCATAAATGAAATGAGCCATCCCATCCCGATCGTTCGGGGTGAGATGGCTCATTTTGTTGTTTTTGCCTACACTACTATACCTTCCATAAACGCAAGAACAACACCTCCAATGCCAAAAACAGCAGCGCAAAAACCACGCACCAGCGCCACAGCACAATGCCACGCTCCTGCTCGTCCACTACTTGGCTGAAATTGGCCTCTGCGTTGGTGGCTAGCACCTTCATATTTTTTGGAAGTCCTTCGGCAAGGGCTTCGTCCGTTTTGAATGCCAGATTACTTTCCTTGCGGTCATAATTGAAGGCGAACTCTGCAAGTGTGCTGTCACTTTGCAAATGAAGCTGGTACCAGCCTGCATCGTGCATTTGGGTGCCAGGGGTGAGCAACACTCTGGAGCCCAAAATGCGCTGCTCGGGGATGAATTCTTGACTGTTGGCTGTTGACTGTTGACCGTTGACTGTTGGCTTTTGACCATTGGCTGTTGACTGTTGATCGTTGGTCGTTGACGCTCCGCCCTCTGGTACCAACTTGAGTTTGTAATTCATTTCGCCGCTGGCGGAGACTTTGTGCTTGGCTTCCAAAACCTCATCCTTACCGATGGTGTAAGCGATTTGGCGGCCTTTGGTGCCAGCAATCGCCATTTTGAACAACATGGGAACGAAGACTTCGCCGTTGCGCACCAGATCGCTGACTTGCTCATTGAGCGGGGCGGCGCTGAAATAGAGTGCGCCCTCTCCTTGTGTGAATTTGGAAAGCAAGGAAGAGCCGTCGCGGTACGTGAGGATTTGTTCACCACGCGCCGGTGCGATTTTGAAATTGCCCTGGGTGTTTGGCAGGCGCAGGTTGGCACTTTTATTCAGGAAAACGTCACGGAAAACGTATTCCTCGGTGTTGATCTGACTGGTCTGGCGCGGCGTAGGTTCGTACGCGCCAAGGTTTCCGGCGGCAAAAATTCCCAAAAAAGCATTGTAAGAATTCAAATCAGCGGTCTGGCTGGGGAACGCGAGCACATTGCCGCCGTTTTGGCAAAAGGCTTTTAACTCGGTAGCTAAGCCGGAGGAAACGATGGGCAGTTCGTTGAGGATAACGAGTTGGTAATCGGCAAATTTAGAGTAGTCCAAGGCGCCCACTCCAGCGTTGTCAAGGTGGAAATACTTGGCACCCAAGAAAGCGTTGTCCAAGAATTTGTTTTCTCCTGAACCATTGACCGCCAGCACATTAATGCGTTCGGCGACATAAAAAGCAAGGTAATAATCATCATCAAATTGTACAGGATAATCCGTCACCGAAAGCCGCGCTTCGTGCCAGCCGGGGTGCAGTATGGTAAAACTCACCGTGTCGAGCCGCGTGCTGCGGGCCGGGATGCTGATCGCGCCGACAGGCTTTGTCTGGCCATCGTGCCGGAGGCTGAGTCGAAGGTCGGTGGCATCGTCGTCGCTTCGATTACTGAGTTTTACGAGAAGTTTGGCAGGTTGATTGAGGATTTGCACCGGGCTTTCAAACCATGCACTGTCCACTGACACATTGCGCTCTTGTACTGCCCGCATAGGCACTAGGTTGACCTCAATGAGCGTATCGCGGAAGTTGGCCACATCGGCAATATTGGCTTGGAAGTCGCTGACTACAAAGGCGGTCTTGTTCTCTTGCTTGCCCGTATTGAGGCACTGTTGCTGGCGGGTGAGGGCTTTGGAAAGCTCGCGTGAGCTGGGGCTCGTGCGAATTTCTTCAATGCGCGCAAGGGCATCTTCCTTGCTTATGAGGCGTTGGTCGCGGCCTTCAAAATCATTGGTCAACACTTGAAAACGATCCTCCACGCCATAAGCGGAAATGATGTCGCGGGCGCGTTGTTTGGCAAGTTCCAACAAGGGTGCGTCTTTGGATAGCGCGTTCATGCTGAACGAATTGTCTACAAAAACCGACACGGCGCGTTCGCCTTTTTTCACCCCTGAAGAAAGCGGGATAAAGGGCTGCGCAAAGGCCAGCACCATGGCGGCGATGGCCAGGCAGCGCATGAGCAACACGAGCAGGTTGCGCAGTTTTTGACGGTTGCTGGTCTCCTCCTTTACTTCTTTGAGGAAGCGGACGTTGGTGAAATACACCCGCTTGAACCGCCGGAAATAGAACAGGTGGATGATGATCGGGATGGATATGACCGCGATGGCGGATAGGAATGCTGGGAAAAGGAATTGCATGAACGATGAACTATGCCCGCCTTCGTCCCCGCCTGCTGAAGCTTGGCGGGCAGGAAGACTACGGCGGGTAAAAACGATAAACGATAAACTATGAACGATTTGGCTGCAAAAATGCGAAGGTTTTGGCGAACGGACTTTAAGATTTATTCCGAGCACTTACACCATAGTTAAAACCTCATACCTTAAGTAACAAAACTTTTAGCAATTCGTCCTGTTGCCATAACTTCTCTAACGGATTACCAATCAAGTTTTTCTTACATGATAAACACAAATACATATATTTTAAAGTATGGAACAGCGCTGCGCCCTGCGTT
>JACMMM010000061.1 GCA_014379065.1 Saprospiraceae bacterium | reverse complement strand
CGGCATACAGGTAACGGGCGTAGGCTTGATTATTGTCGAAGTCATCGAAATCGCGCAGTTTGATCGGGCTGTTCAGACGAACCATCAATTCTTGCAAGACCTCGAACCACAAATCCGACAAGCGATAAATAGAAGCCTGCTCTTCGGCCAGATTAATGGCGATATATTGTTCGGCCAGTTCGGCGTCTTCGTCAATTTCTATTTGAATGCGCCGTAGCAAGGTGGATTTTCCGCTACCACGCCGTCCCAGGATCAATTCGTGTTGAACTGGGTCGCCTCCCTTCTTGCTGCGCAAGTCAGAAACGATGAGTTCGAACTCGGCGATGCGAATCAAAAAATTGCGCTTGATTGCTTCCGGGCTGCTATTTGCAGCCTGATAAAGCGTTAGTTGATCAATAAACCAAGTCGGATTTTGCTGTGTATTAGGCATGGTCATAAAAGGGATTGTCGGCCTTCCAAAAGGCCTGTAAAAAAGGAGAGACAAATACGAAGTCTCCATTCAGCTCAGTGATATAACCGTCATGTTCTAAGCCTCGTACCAATTCCATGTACGCATCTTTTTTGCTGTGCCGAAACGCTAAATCGTACAGTTGGCGAGGGTTGATGCTGTCTTTATGGGCGATATAAATCAGGGTTTCGTTCATAAATCCCGCGTCCTCGGCGGAGAAGTATTCGGTCAAGCGGTTTTTCCAATCCTTAAAGTGATCGCTATTTTTAACGATTGTATCAAAGGCTGCATCAATAGACTGCTTGGATATGTTGGGGGCGTTATTTTTTCGGGCAGCGACGTTTATTTCATTCAGCATCAGGCTGAGAAAGTATGGAATGAAATAATTTATCTTCGAAAGCAAATGTTGGAGGAGGATCTGGTCGTACTGCACACTCGCATCTTTGGTGGCCCAAGCAATATAATCGGCAGCTTGGACAGGGGTCAATGCCTCAAAAGGTACAATGCCGAAGTCATTAATGACGGAAGTGCGCCCCTCGATAATTTTTACAATATGGTGTAGACCCACCGAACCGGCCAGTACGAGGCTGAAATGTTGGCGGATGTCGGGGTTTTGTCTCCATTGTCGCAGGCGACTGAGTATTGCACTCGCTTCGTTGGACCGATTGCTTTTGTATAGCCCGTTGAGCACCTCGGGCAATTCATCAAGAAGTATAACAATTTTGAGTTTTTGTTCGGCGATTTTTGGCAGCAGGCTCTCTATCTCTTCCGCATAGTTCAATGCTTTCTTTTCGCCAAATTTGACGCCCTCCAGCGTAATTTCCTCAATGTGTATGCCTTTAAAAAAACCATTGAGCCAGGACATTCCTTTGCCAAATTTATCTAAGCAGCGCACTAATAGATCGAAGAAGCTTTGATAAAATTCGGTCTCTGATTTTACACTTTCGATGTTTTTGAAAACACAACGGGTGTCCGCAGGGCAGTTTTGCTGCATTGCGAGCATGACTGACGTTTTGCCTACCCGACGAGGGGCGGCCAACAACACATGGCTTCCTTTCCGGGTTTCTTCCCAAAGATTGGCTTCGATTTGTGGGCGTGGGTAGTAATAATCGCCCGTGGCGATAGGGCCGATGATGATTTTAGGGTTAATCCAAGCATCGTTCATTTTGGCAACAGTTTTATGGTCAAAATATTTTGACTACAAAACTATTGTCAAAATATGATAGCAACAAATTTGTTGTCAAATTTTTTTTAGCCCTGTGGATATAATCACTCGCTTCGCAGCGACTCCATCCCGCTAAAGACGTGATTTCGTCACTCTGATCGCAACGACTCAACCGGATTCGCCAACGCCGCCCGCAAACTCTGAAAACTCACTGTCAAAAACGCCACTACCACTGCGGCCAAGGCCGCCGCTACAAACACCCACCATTGAATATCAACGCGATAGGCGAAATTAGCGAGCCAGTGCTGCATAAAATAATAGGCGACCGGGCTGGCAATCAAAATCGCCAATACCACGAGTTTAAGGAAGTCCTTGCTGAGCAAAGCGACCACGGAGCCAACCGAAGCCCCAAGCACTTTGCGCACCCCGATTTCTTTGGTGCGCTGCTCAGCAGTGAAGGTTGCAAGACCAAACAGACCGAGACAGGACAACAAAATGGCCAGGCCAGCAAAATATTTGGAAAGTGCCGACACCCGGTTTTCGGTCGCGTATTGCTTCTGAAAATCGTCGTTCAAGAAGCTGTATTCAAAAGGATAGCCGGGGTTGAATGCCGTGTAAAATTGTTGAACTCGTTGAATGGTCTCGCGCTGTTTCCCCGCTTCCAGTCGTGCCATAATGGAGGTGGTTTGATTTGGCTCCAACTTGAAAAATGCTGGTTTTACTGGCTCCCGAAGCGATTGCAGGTGGAAGTCTTTTACCACGCCTACAATTCGGTAATCTCCCCCCCAGAGTTTTACGGTTTGCCCGATGGGATTTTTGAGTTGCATGGCTGCGATGGCGGTTTCATTAAAAATGATGCTTGTGCTGTCCGATCCAAAAGATCTGGAAAACGAGCGACCCTCAGACATCCCAACATCCAACGTTTCGATCAGGTCGTAACTGCCCGTCAAATTGGCGAACGTGAGCGATTCATTGGCTTGTTTCCCCGGCCAGTCCAAGCCGGTCGTAAAGGAACTCGTCCCTAAAAAACCTCCGCGGATGCCTGCCACCTGCACAACACCGGGTACCTGTTTTAATTCAGCCAAAAAACTTTCCATCCCTTCCCCCAACTTTCCCTCACGGCCAAATTGTATGACCTGCTCACGATTGAAACCCATGTTTTTGGTTTGCACCAACTTGATTTGCTGATACACCACCATCACGGCCACAATGAATGCGATGGAGAGCGAGAACTGCAGCACCACCAAACCTTTGCGCGCCCAAAGCTCGCCCACATTGCGAGAGGATTTGGATTTCAACATCGCAATGGGTTTAAAACCAGACAGGTACAAGGCCGGATAACTTCCAGCCAACAGTCCCGTAACCAGTCCGATACCCAAAAACGGCAACACCCAATTCCAACTCGTTTGAAGATCTAAGGACTTGCCTGTGAGTGCATTGAAGGAAGGCAACATCCAGTACACGATCCCCGTGGCCAGCAATAGCGAACAGCAACTCAACACCAGCGATTCGCCCATGAACTGCGCCGCGAGGCCAGCTCGAGAAATCCCTATAGCTTTTTTGATGCCCACTTCTTTCATGCGCAAAGAAGCCCGGGCGGTGCTAAGGTTCATGAAATTGATGCAGGCGATGAGCAGGATGAAGAGGGCAATAAGGCCGAATAATTTCACATACGTGATACGCCCGCCCACGATTGCACCACCCTCGTATTGGTCGTGCAAGTAGCGGTCGGAATAGGGCTGGAGGAACAACTCAACTTTGGAGTTAGCGTTCTTTGTTTTGATAAAACCCGCTATTTT
>JACMMM010000569.1 GCA_014379065.1 Saprospiraceae bacterium | reverse complement strand
TGCCATAGTAGTCAGAAGGGGAATCACCTCCGTAGCCGACCTGAAAGGCAAAAAAATAGCCGTGGCCGAGCTGACACCTTCTCATTCTTTTTTGATTTGGCTATTGGAAGCTGCCGGCATGAAAACCTCCGATGTTGAGATTGTCAAGCAACCCAGTGCCATCGATGCAGCCCAAGTGTTCAAAAGCCAGCAGGTGGACGCTGCGGTGGTTTGGAGCCCCGACGATGAGCTCTGCGTGCAGTCTGTGCCGGGCTCTAAAATTTTGGAAAGCACCCGCTCCGCTTCCAATATCATTGCGGATGCTTTTATTGCAAAAAACAGTTGGTTGGAAAAAAACCGGGATAAGGCCAACAAACTCTACGAAGGCTGGATGAAGGGTGCCGCTGAAATCAACGGCAGCGAAGCCAACAAACGCAAGGCTGCCAAAATTCTCTCCGAGAATTTTGACGGTGTACCGGAAGATGCGGCATACAAAGCCATTACTAATGTGCGGCTTTGCACCCATGGCGATAACCTGAATTTTTTTGGCATGAATCCCGAGTACAAAGGTGTGACCGGCGAAAACCTGTTCAACCGCATGTCCAGCACCTACCAACAGTTGGGCTATATTGAAGGAAAGGTGCCCAGCTGGCGCCTGGCGATCAATACGGAGGCGATCAAAGCGGCTTCCAGTCTTGCCAGTGCTCCCGGCCAGGCCGCTGAAGGTCAGAAACAATTCTCCGAGGCTTCGGCAGAGGCCAAAACCCGTGGCGCCATTGCCACCAAACGCGTAAGCATTTCATTCAGGACCGGCGAATTTCAACTGGATGAAAATTCCAAATACATCATTGACCGTGAATTCGTTGACATTGCGAAGGCATTTTCCAACGCCCGCATCCGGATTGAAGGGAACACGGACAATGTTGGTAATGCTGCCGGCAACAAAGCCCTGTCTCTGAAAAGAGCCAAATCAGTAGTCGAATACCTGGTCGCTACTTATAATATGCCCAGGAACCGCTTCATCATTGTCGGAAACGGTCCAGACAAGCCCGTAGCCGGTAACGATACCGAGGATGGAAAGGCCCGGAACAGAAGGACCGATTTTGAAATTGTCGGTGAATAATCCATTATACATCATATTCTATGTCGCTATTCAAACTTAGAGGTGATCTGGGCTATTTACAGCGGGCTGTTCTCGCCGTATTGGGCGTTTTGATCACCCTCGCCATTTGGTGGATCCTGGCTGAAATGCTATCTGCCCAGCGCCCGATCGTGGACGGTGAATTGCACGTGTTGCCCTCTTTCCTGGACACCACTATTACAACTGCGCAGCGCGATTCTATCCTTCGGCGTGACTCTTTGCTTCAGGCAAGCGCTACATCCTTTGAAAAAGTTTACCCGATATTGCCGCCGCCTTCCAGGATACCCGGCGCCTTCAGTCAACTCATCGCACATGACGAATTGCTTCCGAATACCAGCCGCAGCATTTGGTTGAATATTCAGGGATACCTCTGGGCCTTACTAATCGCCCTGCCCATCGGATTTTTGCTGGGTTTAATTCCGTTGTTCAGGGGATTGTTCAGTCGCCAGATCGATGCACTCCGATACCTGCCATTGTCGGCCCTGACCAGCTTGTTCATCGTTTGGTTCGGCCTGGAAGACAAGATGAAGATTGCGTTTCTGGCCTTTGGCATTTTGGTATACCTGTTGCCTGTAATTGTACAGCGAATCCGGGAAGTGGAAGAAGTATATGTTCAGACAGCGTTCACGCTGGGTGCGACCAATTGGCAAACCTTCCGTTCGGTTTATGTCCCTGCGGTGTTTTCCCGGCTGATGGAGGATATCCGGGTGCTGACGGCTATCTCTTGGACCTACATCATCATCGCTGAATTGTTGAACCGCCAGGGCGGGATTGGCGGCCTGATCTTCATTAAAAGCAAAATGGGGCAGATCGACCGCGTATTTGCCATCCTCCTGCTGATCATTGTGATCGGGTTTTTACAGGATCGGATATTTTCATACATCGATACCCGGTTGAACCCCCACAAGTTCCTGAAATATAAATGGCCGGGCATCCAGGAATGTCAGTACGGCATCTTTTTTATCCTGCTGAGCTTGTTGGCCAAAGCATTGTTGCCTTCGCTGCTCCCAAGCATTTTCATTTGGATTGCTGTGACCGGAGGCTTGATTCTTATAGGGCTTGGCGAGATTAAATTGGCAGGCGCTTCAAAACAAAAATGACCATGGTGCAATTTCAAGATACGGATTTGCCGAATATAATTCAATTGGAAAACGTAAGCCAGTCCTACGACGGCGGCAAAACCTACATCATAAAAGATTTTAATTTACTCATAGAAGACCATCCCAACCGCGGGCAATTTGTTGTGCTGCTGGGGGTGTCGGGCAGTGGTAAATCTACTATCCTGCGCTACGTATGCGGATTGCAGAAACCGACCAGCGGGATCGTCAAAGTGCATGATAAACTGGTCACCGACGATTCCCGCATTAGCATGGTTTTTCAACAATACTCCTCGTTTCCCTGGATGACTGTCCGGGAAAATGTGGCCCTGGGGCTACAGTTCAAGGGGTTGGATGAAAAGACCCGCCTGCAAAAAGCCCAGGAAATGATCGAGTTGGTAGGCTTAAGCGGCCATGAGAACAAATATGCGCAATATCCTACCTTGTCCGGAGGGCAATTGCAGCGGGTGGCCATCGCCCGCAGCTTGCTGGCAAATCCCGATATCCTGTTGATGGACGAACCTTTCGGCGCACTGGATATCAAAACCAGGCTTCAAATGCAGGAATTGCTGATTCAATTGTGGGAAAAATTCCATTCCACGGTGATTTTCGTGACCCACGACATTTCAGAGGCCGTCTATCTTGGTGATGACATTTATATCATGAAATCTGCGCCCTCTCAAATTGTCGAGCATATCAAAGTTGACATGCTCGACCATCGCTCCCGGGAGCTTAAACGCGAGAAACATTTTACGGAACTGGTACAAGAGGTGGAAGACAAGATGGTGCGTGTGGCGAATATTGGGTGAGAAAAAATGCGAAAGGTGGTAGGGTATAATCGGGCGTGTCCGTTTTATCCCTACAAATACGAACCGAATCCATTTATTTCTCATTTAAAAACACAAGATCACTATGAAATTCCTGCAAGGTAAAATGTTGTTTGCCCTGGCCGCATTCTTTATCACGATTGCGTTTTCCGCCTGCACCAAAGAAAGCGCCTCCAATGTCAATCAGGATCGCATTTACGCGGAATACGAATTATTTTACGACAAAAACACCGACAAAACCACCGCGATTGCCCGTTTCAAATTCGGCGGCGCCACCGGCACTCTGCTCGAACTGGATTCTACCGCCACAGTTACCTTCAACGGCGATATCCTGCCCTTCAATGCATTGTTAGCCGCCCACCTGAAAGAATACGCAGGCTTCATCGGAACCGGCAAGTTCGTGTACACCAATATCGATAACGATGTTTTTCAAAACAGTGTACCCGCTTTCGAGCCGATCGCATTTCCAACAATTGGAACCATGTCCAAAACGGCCGCTTACACCTTGAATTGGGTTGGCACCCCGCTCGCTCCCGACCAGGAAGTCGGCCTGGCCATCAACGGGATCAATGAAGGCGATCTTCAACTGTTTTTGCAAACAGCCGACGGCGCCACCTCCCTGATTCTGGCAAAAAATCAACTGGAAAAACTTGGCATCGGCCAGGCCACAGCAGCGATGGATCGCTCGACCATTAGCAGGTCAATTGACGGCACCACGGTCGGCGGAGTCATCACCGGGAAGTACCGGGCTAAAAGCGAGACGTTTCAAATTACTAATTAAGAAATTGGTTTAGAAGGGTTTAGAGGGTTTAGAAAGGGTCCATTTTATGTATAATCGTTTAAAATTTAAACGATTATCCATAAAATGGACCCTTTCTAATTCTACTTTGTCATATTAGAAAAATCCCGAAGGGACTGAATATGAATAGCCACCGGTGAAACCGGTGGTGGTGA
>JACMMM010000568.1 GCA_014379065.1 Saprospiraceae bacterium | reverse complement strand
TTGCAAGTTCTTTGATGCCAATGGGTTTGGCATTTTGGCGGCGATGATAGGCGAGAATCAGAAAATCCGCCATATCGTCCGGGAATGTCACGTTTGCGCTGCGGAGGTAGTGCGAGAGTCTTGAGCCGCCATAGAACCCCCAATTGAGGATCATCCATTGGCCTAACCGGTTGTGCATGAGGTTGCAAACGCTGTCTTCAGGCAAGGCTTTAAACTTGAGCCTGGCTTCTGCGCTTACACGTTTATCTAATTCAACCATGGCATCTTCCAAATTTTTTGGAATGTAAACGCCGTTGAGCACTTCTTTGCGGATGCGTTCCTGATATTGCTGTTCAAATTCAGCTTCTGTACTCGGAGGGCCTTTTTCTTCTTTATCCGTTTGGGAAAAAGCGCTTTGAAGCAGAAGAAATAGCGGAAGGAGCGCGAGAATACTTTTTTTCATGTTGATCCAGACTGAACGATGCATATACGCTTGTCTTTGTTAGAAATATTTTTGTTGCAAATTATAGGCTGGCTCGGCCTTTGGCTGCTCAGCGACTATATTGCGGCGCTCCTAACGCTCATCATAGGGGCTATCGTATCAGCGGTGCTGATCATTGCGCTCATTTCTGAGGCCATTGAGCGGTCGAGGGTACCCAAAAAATATTTCCAAGTAATGGCCCTCAGCATTTTGTCCATCGTGGTGGCAGCCGTTATCTATACCACGCTTTTAGGCGGGCACTTTGAGTTTATAACGCATTAATTTTCAAATCGAAAACGATCCATCCCCATCAGAATCCGGCAATTCTTCAAAGGTGCCGGTCTGTCGGTTCTTGCGTACCCGGTCCCATTCAAAATACCGCCCGTTCATGACCACATAAACACCTGGAGGCAAGATTTGTGCAAAAGCCAAGGCACTCCCAAGGTTAAAAAAACCGTCGGAAGAGGTGCCAAATGCATAAGGGACCATGGCACCGGTGAGCACAATGGCCTTTCCTTTTATGTCAGCCTCGGCAAGGTGGCGGGCCGTTTCCACCATCCGGTCAGTGCCGTGGGTGATGAGGATTCGGGTGGCCGGGGTGCGGGCACAACTGTGAATAATAAGTGCACGATCTTCGTCGCGCATTTCGAGGGAGTCCACCATCATGAGCGTCCGGATGTCTATTTCTACACCGCAACGCCCAAGTTGGAACATTTCGCTGAGGTGCGTATCTTTGAAAAAGAGCTCGCCCGTGAGGTAGTTGTACTCTTTATCAAAAGTGCCACCCGTTACAAAAACTTGAATCATGGGGGCAAAGGAACGAATTTGGGCAGAATAGGGCCACCAAGTGACGATCCAAATTTGTAAGCCCTCCAAATTGTGGGCTTGGAGCAACGATTTTCAAAAACGTTTTTACTTTTGCCCATCAATAATGAATAGCACAACATGAAAAAGAACGAAGAATACGTCAAGAATCCTGGACGCGACTGGCTTATGTTCATCATTAGCACCGTAGCCATGTTTGCCCTCCTTATTTGGATGCCCGAGTGGATATGGACCGCCTGGCCATTCCAATTCACGGCTTTGGCTGGGGCATTGGGCCGCCTCTAAATAACTAAGTTGAAAATCCTCCTCCTTCGCTTTTCTTCCATCGGCGATATCGTGCTGACTACACCCGTGGTTCGCTGCCTAAAAAAGCAGCTGGGCGCAGAGCTGCATTTTTTGACCAAAACTGCCTTTGCACCCATTTTAGAGGAAAATCCGTACGTTGACCAAGTTTTTTCCTTTCAAAAAGAAATTGCCCCAGATACGATTCGAGGATTGAGAGCAATGCGATATGACCATGTTATTGACTTGCATCACAACCTCAGAAGCCTGAGACTAAAACTCGCCTTGGGTCGCCCCTCCCGCTCCTTTGACAAGCTGAACTGGCAAAAATGGCTGCTCGTCAATTTTAAAATTGATCGTATGCCTGAGGCCCATATCGTGGATCGCTACATGGCCACTGTTAGGCATTTGGGGGTGGTGTACGATGGTGAAGGCTTGGACTATTTTATCCCGAAAGGCGAAAATTTGGATGAAATTGAAATTCCTTCTAGGCCATTCACAGCTTTCGTGCTCGGTGCCACACACGCTACTAAGCGATTGCCCGAAGAAAAAATCATTGAAATATGCCGGGGCACCACCCAACCCATTGTACTGCTTGGCGGAAAAACAGAGCAGGATGCTGGCGAACGTATAGCAAAAGCAGCGGGCTCTCACGTTCTTAACCTTTGCGCCCGACTGAGTTTGCATCAATCCGCTTGCGTAGTACGAGAATCCAGCAAAGTCATCACGCACGATACTGGACTGATGCACATTGCAGCAGCCCTGCAAAAACCGATTATCTCAGTTTGGGGCAGCACAGTGCCCAAGTTCGGAATGTGGCCCTTTTACCCAACGGGAATGAATTTGAACACGTCCATAGAAGTGTTGGGGCTGGGCTGCCGACCTTGTTCAAAAATTGGTTTCGACCGTTGCCCGAAAGGCCATTTCAAATGCATGAAAGAAATTGAGGCAAATCGGGTAAGTAGTCATGTTTAGAAGTTTGTTCATTTCCGTTACACAACCTACCTTCACGCTTCGTACCCCTTCAAAACCCTCTAAATTTGCCTCCAAACAGCCAAATTCCTTTTTTTCAGAAAAACCCTCGCCTTGCTTTGTTGTCGAATCTGGATTTTGCGCTACTTTTCGCCGAGAAACATCTTGATCTATTGTCAATCAGTCCAATGTCAAATATTATGCACATTAGAAAACTACTTTTCCTGCTTGCTGTGTCGTTGAGCCTTTCCTCCTTAAGCGCTCAAGACATTCACTTCTCCCAGTACAATATGTCTCCGATGACCCTCAACCCCGCCAACATCGGCAACTTTGAGGGTACCGTACGCATTGGGGGCATTTATCGCGGCCAATGGGCCAGCGTCATCGGCAACAAAGGCCAGTATAAAACACCTTCCCTTTGGGTGGATGCGCCCATCATAACGGGTTTCCGGAGACGCGACTGGGTCGGTGTGGGCCTCGTGTTTTTCTCTGACAAAGCAGGCGCCGGCGGCCTTACCCATACTGCGGCTAAAATTGGCGCTTCCTACCACTTATCTTTAGACAAAAAAGGGAACGCCTACCTTACATTGGGTGCTCAGTACGGTCAGGCAGGTAGAAAAGTGGATCCTTCAAAGTTTTTCTTTGAGGAAGGATACCTGAACCCAGCGCCCAACGGAGGTTATAATTCCGGCGCTCAAGTTGACTTCTTAAATACAGAGCAAGCAAAATCAAACTGGAGCGACATTGACGGTGGCGTGGTGCTTCGCGCCAAACTCAACAAGCGCATGGATATGAGCATCGGCTACTCCATGTACCATATCGGCAAAGGCAAGTACGGCCTTGTGACAGGGGGCGGAGGCCCCGGTCCCAACCCATCCCCACAAACCAGCAGCGATCAAATTGCCCGCCGTTCGGTGGTCACAGGTTTGTTCAACATCAAGTTGACCGAAAAATTCACGGTTGGCCCTTCGTTTATATACCAGACCATGAGCGGTGCCGACGAGATTAGCCTACAAGCTCTTGGCTCCTACCTTTTCAATGCGGAAAAAGATATTGATATCAATTTCGGTTTAGGCTACCGCCTTACTGGTAGCGATGCCATTTATCCTATGGTCGGTGCTCGTTACAAAAACCTCCGAGTTGGCCTTGCCTACGATGTCAACATCAGCGACTTAAACCAAGTCAGCAACTACCGTGGTGGTTTTGAAATTGCCGCCAACTACATTGTCAAGATTTACAAACCTGCGAAGGTGAAAACCAAAGTGCTTTGCCCGAGGTTTTGATTACATTTAATGCGCCCAAGGCATGGAAGCAACTGAGCTCCGAAAACTTTCTGACCATGAATTGGACAACCTTTTGCAAAACCAATTCAAGATTTTGCAAATTATTTTCTCGTCAGGATATGGGTTTGAACGCCTGTCTAAAAGAACCTTGGAATCTTTTCAAAACGAAGCCTTAGACATCATACTCCTTATTCAAAAAGAGCAAAAAAGGCGCGAAAATGAAAAAAGCAAATAAAATTAGACTTGACATTTTAATCAATGATTTGAGGCTCGTCCCAACAGAGGTCTTTGATAACTTTATGCGCGAGAGATGGTTGCCTTTCCTTAATTCCCTTGATCAGAAAGAACAAGAAGAGGCTTTAGCACTACTTTTTAGAGACCAATTGAAGACTTTGGGGAATCTTGCAGCATACGTGCCAGAGATGGGAGAGGAGACTTTCAAAGCGATCCGACTCTCCCTTGAACAGTTAACATCTCTCATTGATCAAAAAGAGCAGCATTTGGAGGCTGCCTAAACATTCAACAACATAAAAAAATCCCGGCCTGTCCGGGAAAAACGATACGATGAAAAAAATCCTCTTTTTCCTCACGCTTGCCATGTTTTTGGCCATCTGCGCAAAAGCCCAGCCCCTCAATCGCGCTACTCCTGAAGCCAACCTCAAATCAGCTCAAGAAGCAGAAGCCAATGGCAACCCCTACGCTGCGGCAGAGTTGTACGAAAAGTACCTCTCTGAAAACAAAAACGATAAAGCCATTTCTGCCAAGCTGGCTAAATTGAATTTTGACCTTCGCGACTACGAAAAGGCTGAAAAAAACTTTAACAAGCTTGTTAGCCGCGACCGCAAAATGGAGTTTACCGAACTCAAATATTGGCTTGCGCTCAGCATGAAGTACAACGGCAAATATGCCGAAGCGGTGGATATGTTCAACCAATATATCACCGATGGCACCGACGAAGCCCTGAAAAAATCTTCCAAGCGTGAAATCGCCGGTTGTGAGATAGCAAAAAAACTTAAACAGCCGGAGGGCCTGATGGTCGGCAATATGGGCAAGGACGCCAATAATCCAAACTATGATGGATCGCCATCCTACAGCGCGGGGGAACTTTATTTCACTTCCATGCGCTCCAAAGAAGTGATCGTGCTTAACGGAAAGGAAGGCGACTGGTACACAAAAGTGTACACCAGTAGTAAATCAGGCGCAGAATTTGGAGAACCAGAGCCACTTGGCACCCAGATAAACCGCGAAGGTTGGCATCAAGGCAATGTCAGCATTACGCCCGATGGCAAAACCATGTACTTCACACGGGCACAACTTGTGGAAAAAGGTCAAGATCTTGCTGAAAGCAAGATCTTTATATCTCAAAAAGGTTCAGACGGTTGGGCCGGGGCGAATGAAGTGACTGGTGTAAACGGAGACTTTATAGCCAAACACCCTTGTGAGGGAGAACTTTTTGGAGAAAAAGTACTTTTCTTTATCGCCAACATGCCAGGCGGAAAAGGAGGTTACGATCTTTATTATGCCCCCAGAAAGGCCGAAGGCGTGTTTGGGTTGCCTGTCAACCTAGGCGATGTGGTAAATACTTCTGGCGACGAGTCATCCCCTTTCTACCAAGATGGCAAATTGTGGTTTAGCAGCAATGGCCGCCCTACCATCGGCGGCTACGATGTCTTTGAAACACAGTGGAATGGTGCCGTTTGGAGTGAGCCCAAAATGATGCCGCTCGGCATCAATACCAGCCTAGACGATATGCACTACACCCGTTCCAACGATGGCATGGAAGGCTTTATAGCCAGCAATCGCCCTGGACTTAACAGCCTCAAAAGTAAGACTTGCTGCGACGACATCTATGCATGGGAAATCGAGCGGATCAAAATAGACCTACTGGCAAAAACATTCCGCCTCAGGCGCAAAGGTGAAAAAGAGAACCAGCCGCTCAAAGGGGCCGTGGTGACAATGCTCGACGTAACGGAGAAAAAAGCAGCGAACGTGGATGAAAAAACCAACCTCGCCGCAAATGATTTCCCGTTCACGCTGGTGCCCGAA
>JACMMM010000567.1 GCA_014379065.1 Saprospiraceae bacterium | reverse complement strand
CGCCGAAGTTGAACGTGATGGGCGCACCGTTCAGACGTTTGAATGTCTTTCCTCCATCAAGCGACTTTTCCACATGGTAGGCTGTGAACGAAGTACGGTTCAGTACCTTGCTCCATTGCACTTTTATCTTGCTGTCCATTTCTTCCAAAAAAACCGCTTTTACAGTGGGTACAATAGTAATATTGGCCGGGTCTACTATTACATAAGCCGTATCGGTCACATACCCTTTTTTGGAAGGAATGTTGAAAATGCGATAGATGTATCGGTTGTCTTTTGAAATGTCCTTGTCTTCAAAACGCAGGCCAAGACCTTCGGCCGCTTGGGGCAAAAGATCGGCAGCGTAGAGCGCGAAAGCGTGGCGCATATTTTGCTCCATGCTCTGCTCTCTGAGTGCGCCCATGCCACCCCCGCCGGCTACCGGCTTATAGTTGGCTTTGCCATAAAGTGCCTGCGCAGCGGTCACATTGGCGATTTGGGTGGTGTCTGTGCGGCTTTTCCACTCTTTCAAGGTATAAGGGCGGAAAGCCCCAAGCTTTTGAAATGGGATTTTGGAAAAGTCTGCGGGTACTTTCTCGACTGATTTGGGGAGTGCGGCACGTTCGAGGATGTAACCGTTTTGGTTGGCCAAACGCCACACTCCGTAGTCGCGAGGACCCCAGCGAAGCGTCACAGCGCCTTCATTGATGCGGGCGGCAATGGCGTAGTTTTCAGAGGAATCGAGCGGTACGTTTTGGGCCGTAACGGCGATTGCCGTGAGCAGAAATGCAACGAGCGGGAGAATTATTTTTTTCATGACAAAAGTTTGATTTCCAATTGTTCGCTATTGAATTTGAATGTGCTGCAAAGGTCGTGCAGTGCGGCAGGGTGCATTTTCAAGCAACTTTTAAAAAGGGTAAAAAAGGGTAAAAAGAAAGGGGACAAAACGGTCGCCCGAATTGGAGCCGGGGAGATATAGCCCCAAATAAAAGGGGGCACAGCATATGCGCCGCGCCCCCTGTATCAATCCAGAATTTGGACTGTCCAAAGTCTTGGATTAAAACTCAATACTTATACGAGAATGTTTTACCACCCATTTGAAACTCGTACGTTTTATCCTTCCGAGGTGCAATGAAATCTTGCATGTAATCATAGGCATTTTGCAGGCAATTCTGCCAGCTTTCGTAGGTATAATGGTCGTAGACGTATTTCACGCCGCGATTCACATACAGCCGATAGTCGCGTGTGACGAGCGCACTGGAGTAGTCAATGACAGGGATACAAATCTGGTTAGCATCTACGAGGTCCAGGTTGCCAGGCTGGAATCCGTTGCCAGGCGAACTCACCTTGATGCTCCAGTTCCCGATGTTGCCATTGCCTTCTTGAGGTGCTTCGGCTTTGGCCGCATCTATTTCGTGTTTCATGAGCACGGGTGCAGGCAAACCGGCTTGCACATTGCCAGGTTTATAGGGCAATACACTGCCGTACTTGCTGTTGCGCCAGAATTCTTTGTACACGCCAAAATTGCTGCCGTTTTTCAATTCGAGGAACGAAGGATTGCTAGCTGGCACGATCCAGCTGCCGGGGTAGCGACTCTGGCTTTCCACTTGGCCAATGAATTCATCGTCGTATTTCCCTCGGATGTTAGAATACTGCTCGTACATAAAGGTTGGGAATTTCTCCCCTCCACTGGCGCCGAACTTGATGAGCGAGGGCACCTTTATGTTGAAGTCCTTCTCCACGAGCGTGTAGCCGTAGGCGTCGTATTGGTCAAAGTTCTCATCACCGCCCATGAAGAGAATCGGGTTCTCGCTGTAGAGCGTGCTCGATTCATTTATGCTGTACTTCAGTTTGTTCCCCACTTCGGTGGCTTTCACCACGGTGGAAGGGAGCTCTTCCTTGAACACGCCCTTGCCTTTGATGGCGTAAGTCGCCATTTTTTCGCTCAGCTTGTCGAACTTGCTTGTTTTGAAATAGAGCGCGTACAATACCCGGCGCACGATATGAACGCTGGTGTCGGGTTTCAGCAGACGATTGAGGCGATGCCCTGCCGAAATCTTTTTCCACTCCGAGTCGGTGTATTCGCCACTTTCATATTCCCAACCATCTTGGTCGTTGCCGCCGCCGCCGCCCCAGCCGCCGCCGCCGCCCATGTCTTCTTCCTCTTCTTTGGGCTTAGGCCATGTGGTGAGCTGTTTTACGATTTCGAGGCCGTAGATGGTGGAGTTTTTCAATTCGCCAGGCAGATCAAAAGTCAGTTTGTCTTGTGCCGGGAGGTAGTTGAAATCCTTGTAAATCCGTTTGTTGGTAGTCAGTTCTGTAAAGCAAGCGTAGAACTTCGTTTTGGAAAGGTCGTACAGCCCGCCACCGTCGTCGGTGTTTTCAAACAGGTATTTTTGCATTTGAGCCTTGTTTTTCTGCCATTGCACAAAACCTTGTGTCACGTCGTTTTTGAGGAAAAAACGCTGTCGGGGCAAGGGGCAGGTTTTTTCCAAATCGGCCCCCACGATTTTCTGTGGCAGATCTCCTGTTTTGAACTCATAATTGTACGGCTCCGTCACTTTTGCCCCCTCTCCTTTCACATAACCTTTCACTTCGAGTTCAAGTTTGAGCGTAGATTTTGCAGGAAAATATTCGTTTTTCAACGAATAGCGAGCCGAGTAGCCGTCAGGCGCGTATTCGATAGGATTGAAACTCATTGTCTTGTTGCCGTGCTTCACGCTGAACTTCTCGATTTTGTAGTAGCAGGTACGGGCAGGCACATCGGGCGTTTCTTTGTTCCAAACTTTGAATTCGCCTTTTGGGAAGTTGAACGCCAAGTGGATGTCATGATACACTTGAATTTTGTCCAACTTGCCTTCCATTTTGCGCGGGTTCATGTCTGACACGATGGGGTAATCGCCAAAATCACTGCTATTGATGCAAGGCTTTTTGCCTGTCTCGAAATTAAAGGACTTGTCTATTTTCACCAAACCACCCAGCGCTTCCCCATGCACGGCTATCGTACCTCGGAAATAATTGGGGTTGGGGAAACTGCCGTACAGATAGGCCGTGGCGTTCACATAGAACAACTCCCACTCGCCCTCCCATACAAAAAGGTCAATTTCAATGCCCGCGTGGATGCCAAGTTGGGCGTAGGCCTGACCTTGAGCGTACCAATTGTTGATGCCGAGCGAAGTGCCTTCACAGATTTGCGAGTCACTGTACTTCTTGATCAGTACGTCAAAACCGAGCGTGAAGTCCAAACTGGCGTACAAAATCAAGGCTTTTACTTTAAACTCCTTATAGCAAGCTACGCCAAATGCAAAGCCCGGGTTGTCGCCGTCATAAGTATCTGGGAACGCAGGTCGGCTGTCTGCCATAGCCTCGCCGTTCTGCCCTTTTAGACTTTCTCGAATGGCCAAAGGCAGTGGCGGAAGTTCGGGCATTTTACTGCCCATCATAAAGTAGGCTGCGAAGGACGTTTTTGCCACTTTGAGGTCAACGGTTAGGCCACAGCGCTTGTGGTCGTTGATCCAGGGCACATCTTGCGCGGCTTGGCTTTCGGTGTCCCACTCACCGATTTTGATGTACCAATCTTGCGGGGAGAAGTGCATATTGATGTGCGCATTGCCTTTGACAATGCCCGCTGCGACATTCACGTTCAGATCCACACCCATGGTAAAGCTGGGCATGATGAAATCAATCCCGATATAAAAATGCCCTGTCACACTGGCCTTGCCCCGGTCTTCCAACTTTTGCATGGCGTAACCGTTGCCTTCGAGTTCCATGGACACCAGATTAAACTCATTGCCGAGCGTCATCCTGAATTCGAGGTCTCCATTCAGCGCGGTAGCAGCGTCTTTGCCCCCACTGAGACCAAAAATGACCTTTGCGCTAAAGCCTGCGCTGCCGTATTTAGGCGTGAATTTTACCCCCGTCGGGCTGGAACCAGCGGCACTCATGTCGCCTGCGGCTTTGTTGAAATCGGCAAAAGCGTATTCGGGCAATGCGCCCCTGGTCATGTTGTACCACACCCCGCCACCGAAACCATAGATGGAAGCCATGGTGCCAGGGATTTGCAAGCCGACTCCAAACTGTACCAAACCGTCGAAGTAGAAGTAATCGAAGTTGGCCTCGTCCTTGCCTTTGTTGCCTACCTGGAGCGCCACGGCCACTTTTGTGCCGACGCCTTTGATGGTGGCAGAAATGCTGCCTTTGAAACCATTTCCATACTCCAAGTTGCCCTTGTACATCCATAGACTTCCCTGCACTTTGGCAACGGAAATGTCCATGTCTATGCCGATGGAATCTAGTTCCGTATGGTCGTACACAAAGAGTTTTTGAGCATCGTCATATTTTCCGTAGATGCTAAAACCGGCGCTACCCGACAGGCCGTTTTTGCCCGTCTCGCCCTTGCTGAGCGTGATGTCGAGGCCGAAGGCGAGTTTGGGTTGACCCTGTGTCGTCACCTCGATACCACCTAATTTGAGTGGAAATCCTGCGAGTTTGGACTGGTCGTCTTGGGGCGCATTATTGTTGTCGAACGGAATGGATAGGCTTAGGATTTCTGGTTTTCCCTGAGCATTGTTTCGGATGTGAAATTCCGAAAAATTCAGCGTTGGCAATTCGAAAGAAGCCACGGAATTTGTTTCGGGGTCAGGCCCGCCCTCTTCGTCTTCCTTCCAGCCAACGGTGATCGAACCGTTCAGCAATGCTTCGGGCTTGTATTTGTTGCCGTCTTTCTCAATTTTGAGCCATGAATTTGGCAGCAGCGTTGCCTTTGCAATGAAAGCATCAATCGTTACCTCGTCCTCTGTTTTTACGGAGAAAGAGAAATTGGCTTCCTTCTCGCCTTTAGAAATAGTGGCTGAATAACCCAGTCCAACCTTGGTTATCGGGAGGCGGATTTTGCCGCCGAGACCACCGCCTGCCAATTGGCTGGACTGGACCTCCAGCCGCATGGTGTCAATCGAAAAGCCCCAGCCCGCGAGGCTGCCGTCACCGATTTTTACCAATTCACCAATTTTGGAAACTTTGACCCAAAGTCCGGTCTTGTCCATCAGCAAATCTTTCAAATCCAGCACGCCGATGGCTGCATCGTTTTTGCCCTTCATCCAGGAAGGCATGATGATCGAACAAGTGCCGAGGTACACGCCTTTCCAGGTTTTTTGGGCGTTGGCGTTTTGATTTTTCTTAGGGTGGTTGGCAGGGAATTGCATGCCAGCCACACTCGCCACATCGGATTGGTCAATGTACAAGCCGTTGGCGGAGAACACGATATCTTCCAATTTCGGCAAAGCGAATTTGGGATGCGACATGGTGGCTTCAGCTGTCCAGTTGAGCGCGTGGCCCACAGTAGCCGTGAAATTGGCGGCGAGTTTCGTCGGTCCCGCTACGGTCTTCGATTGCGCATCGAGTGGCAGCACAAGATCGCGAGAGAATTCAAATCCGCCTTTAAGTTGCACTTTTTTGATGCCTTTGCAGTCAAATTCCAAAAAAGTATTGTCTGATCCACCTTTGAAAACCATGCTGGTCTTATCTGTAATGGCAATACTCTTGTCGGACGCCAACGATATTTTCCCAGCCTCCAGGCCAAAACCATTGGGGCGGATACCTACACCCTTGCTACCAAGTTGGAGCCAGTCGTTGTTCATAGCTTCCTGTATAGGCATCCCGAACACCACGTTGGCTTGCGCTTTGGTGGCCGTGAAAATGATGCCGAGCAGAATGAGGTTTTGGCTCTTGTCATTGTCGAGCGCGAAGGGTACGCCAACTGGCTGGCTTTGCTCGCCGACGAACTTGCTCACCTTGCGGTTGCCGTTGTTGATATAATCGTTGATCTCCTTGACTTTTACATTCGTGAGCGTACCTGTCGGGTCGTTTGCCATCGCTTGCTCTACGAGATTTGTATTGTCAATTTTTACCCAGGCCTTACTGCTGCCGTAGGCTTGTTTTTGACCGTTCACCTGAAGGTTTTCAAACTGGACCTTCACTTTGGTTTTTAAAAAGGCCATGTAAATCTCCCCGTCGCCAGCGATGTTCGTGATACGCATTTTGTATTTGCCGATCAAGATCGTGTCGCCCGTTTTGGGGGTGTACTGCGTTGCAGATGAAGGCATTGCCACCTCAAAGGCTGCTGCGCAGTCCAATGGGTCGTTCGGGTCGGGCAGGTTGAACACTGGGTCTTGCGGCGCATCGGATAAATCGCCAAATGGTATGTCCACCCCGCCGCCGCCGCCGCCGCTGGGTGTTGCAGGGAAACTCAGGCCATAAGTGAACGTCGTCACCGCGCTGCGGCCATCATTTTTGAACTTCAAATTTCCTTGCGGGTCATAGGCTTGTACCCGCACAGCGTACTTATGCCCAACTGTGAGCGGCGGCTCGGCCGAGCTCAAAGGATAAGCAAGTGTGATAAGGTATTCCTTCTGGAAAAACGGCGGGAAACCCATGTCGAAGGCGTCGTTGGGGTTTGCCAGTCCGTTGGCCGTCATGTCCATCATCAACAGGCGGTAACGGGTGATGCCGCCCAAGCCAGCGGGCGTCCAGCCGATGTTCAGGAACTGCGGGGTAAGGGGCAACACCTGCGCTTTGTCGGCGGGATTGATGATCACGGGCGGGTCGTACCAAGTGATGTTGAACATCGAACAACCCAAGCCGTCTTTCGAAAGTTGGGTGTTAGAGCTGAACTCGAATGCCCGGATGCAGAGGTCGTACATGCCCTCTGGCAACGTCTCCGTGCGGATGATCTGCTGGACGCTCACGCCTTTGATGTCCATGTTTTGGAGCGAGAGGCCCATGTTCAGGGACTGCAACTGCGCTCCGGTGAGCACTTTGGTTTCCAAAGGCCCGAGCGTGAGCGGTGTGGCCGGTCGGTAACCGGGTTTTAAGGTGGCAGAAACGCCGTTTTGCCCCTTTACGGAAGGCGCGAGGCGGAGCTGCAAAAACGTCTGGCTGGTGTTGACCAACGAGACGATGATTTGCCCTTTCAATTGGGCGTAGTCCTCTAAGTGGACAGGGTAGGGCGGCGCGATGGCGACGCTGATCTGTACGGGCTGAGCAAAAGCCGAGGCAGCCAAAAAGAGCAGGCCGAACAGGAAGCTGGTTTTCAAAAATTTCGAGACCATGTCGAAACAGATTTGTGTGTGAATGAAAAAAAATCTGCGACAAAGGTCTTGGCCCACGGAGGGGCCGAGGTTTAAGCGGGTTTCAAGAAAGGTAAAAAAGGGTAAAAGTTGAGCGTGTGATTTACAAGTTTTGGATTGGCTCAAAACCCGCGAGATACTCAATGCACTGAGATAAATTACTCAATACATTGAGATAATTTACTCAAAGTTTTAACTAAATCATGAAGCACTCAGCGTGAACTTAGGTGGCAACTTCAAGTTGCCACCTAAGTTACCTTTGCACAAACGGCTCTTACAGAATGCTGCGCTCTGCCACCCGGATCTTACGAAGCGCCAGCAATTTCTTCCCGCCGTGAAACAGGATAAGCCCGTTGGAAAAAAAGACCGTCGCCCATTTAAGCGAGGTAAAAAAGCAACTACCCATGGCGACTGTTGGAGAAAAATCGGGGTATTGCATGAGGAGGATCGTAATGAAAACATTTTCTATCCAGTCTGCAGAGAGTAACAGCAAGCCCAGCCACCACCAGCGCTTAGCGCCTAACCAGAGCAAACCGGTGGCAAACAGGAAACATCCAATTAAAGGGAAAATCAAATCCACCGTCCATTGAGCAATGAGGTACAGGTGAATACCCTCCGGCCCATAAGCGCTCAACATGAATAGCGCTTTTTGCGGGGAATAAAAAAACTCTAAATCTATGACCCCCACGCCGCCAGAAAGTGCCTTGATATCCTCTTCCATAGAAGGCATAATAAAGCCCGAGAAAGCGATGAAAAGCACGAAGAACAGGAACACATTCCTGCCTGTGGCGATTTTTAAAAAAAAGGGTGGGGGTGAAAAATTTGTCATCACAGTTAATTTCAGACTCAAAGGTCTGTCGTATAAGTAATAGCTTGGTTGGGTGTTATTCCTAAAAAAGGTAAAAAAGTGTAAAAATTGGAGGCCATTCTGAATTGTTTCACCTGAAAACCATCGCGCTTACCGATGTTTGTGCGCCGAATCCCCAAATAACCAAATCAGCGAATCCACAAATCCACCTACCATGCACCTCCTCCTAGTTGACGACGACCTCGCGCTTAGCCCGCTTACGAAGGAATACCTCGAAGCCAAAGACTTTACCGTCACCATGCGCCACAGCGGCGACGAAGGGCTGAAAGCGTTTAAATCCGGCACATTCGATGGCTGCATCCTCGACGTGAAAATGCCGCTTAAAGACGGGTTCTCGCTCGCTGAAGACATTCGCCAACTTAACCCCAACATTCCCATCCTTTTCCTCACCGGGGCCGTGCAAAAGGAAGAGCGAATCCGTGGCTTAGCCCTCGGCGCGGATGATTATATTACAAAGCCCTTCAGCATGGAGGAACTCTACCTTCGTGTGCGCAACATCCTAAAACGCAGCAGCACCCAACAAAAACAGAGCGAAAAAGCCGTCCATGAAATTGGCCTTTACCGCTTTGACGTGGCTACCCGAGAACTTCATGGCGGGCCCGAAATGGTAAAACTCACCGCCATCGAGGCCAAACTGCTTCAACTTTTCTGCGAAAGTGACAACGGTATCATCCGTCGCGACACGGCCCTCCAACGTATTTGGGGCGACGAAGACATGCTCAAAGGCCGCAGCCTCAATGTGTATGTGAGCAAACTGCGCACGTTTCTATCTGCGGAGCCCAGAATCGAAATTCTCAATGTGCACGGGGAAGGGTATCAGTTGGTGGTTCGGTGATTTGTGGAACGCGCCTGCATTAAGGATTTTTCATCAAATAATTATTCAGTTCATTGGTAAGGCTACGCGTGTAGATTTCAGCCTCCAGGCCGAAAATCTACGTTCATTTCGTGCTGACTCCACCAGCCCACCTCCTCAGTAATAGCGCAGGGTTTGACCGAAAACCACTCTGTCGAGCCAGCGTTCGTTCGCGGCTTTGCAAATCGAAAAAATCCGAGTCGGGGCGCAGATCAGGCTATGCGGCGACAAAAAGGGCAGAAGGAGGCAATGACTTTTATGTGTGCATGGTCTGGTAAAACAGTTAAAATAGATATGGGTGTCGACAGGGCATGCTTTGTCTCCATTGTTTGTAATAAAGGTAAAGCTTACAAAGAGTACAAAGGTTAGTGCCGGGCTAGCCGAAAACCAACAAATCGGAGCTTTTCTTCAGGTTCGAGCTCGCCGCGGTCTGCCACACGACATTTAGAACTGGCGCTGAGAAACGACCCGCCGCGGTGAACACGACTGGTTCCAGAATCTGGACCTTTTGGATTGGAAACAGGGTTCATTTTGTAATACGCTGAGCCGTACCAATCACTACACCACTCCCTCACATTGCCGCTCATGTCGAATAGGACCAATTCATTGGCTTTTTTACCACCGATAGCGTGGCTTTTTTCACCGGAATTGAGTGTGGACCACGCCACTTCGTCTATGTTGTCGCTGCCCGCGAATTCGTAGCCTTTGCTTTGGTCACCTCCGCGTGCTGCATATTCCCATTCCGCTTCGGTGGGCAGGCAGTAGCTTCTGCCAGGATATTTGGCGTTCAATCTTCTCAAAAATTCCTGCACCTCGTCCCAACTCACACTTTCCACTGGGCAGTTGTCGCAGCCTTTGAAACTCAATCTGAGTGGATCGCTGCCCATTATATCACGCCACTGTTTTTGCGTCACCTCGTATTTTCCAATGTAAAAATCGTCCAGAGTCACTCTATGCACGGGTTTTTCATTTTCATTATCATTGCTACCCATCTGGAAAATGCCTCCTTTAACGAAGACCATGCCGTCGTCAGGAATGAGCTGCTCGGCTGCTGGCGGGCAGCCCTTGTCAGCAGCAGTGCCTTTTTGCTCCGGGCAGACATCCTGATTGTCGGGTAAACCGTCGCCATCGGTATCGGGGCAGCCCCCCCAACGGGCTTCGCCAACTTTGTCGGGGCACTTGTCGTTAGCATCGGCTATGCCGTCGGCATCGCGGTCGGCTGGCGGGCAGCCCTTGTCAGCAGCCGAGCCTTTTTGTGCCGGGCAAGCGTCCTCATTGTCGGGTAAACCGTCGCCGTCGGTATCGGGACAGCCCCGCCAGCGGAATTCACCCGCTTTGTCGGGGCACTTGTCGTTAGCATCGGCTACGCCGTCGGCATCGCGGTCGGCGGGCGGGCAACCTTTGTCGGCAGCAGTGCCTTTTTGCTCCGGGCAGGCGTCCTGGTCGTCAGGTACGCTGTCGCCATCGGTATCAGGGCAACCCTGCCAGCGGGCTTCGCCGGCTTTGTCGGGGCATTGGTCGTTAGCATCGGCTATGCCGTCAGCATCGCGGTCGGCTGGCGGACAGCCCTTATTATCAACGGTGCCTTTTTGTGCCGGGCAAGGGTCCTGGTTGTCGGGCACACTGTCGCCGTCGGTATCTTTTTCCGTGGCGTTCGGTAGTCTTTCTTCCAGCCTTTCCTCGTTACGGTTGTTGTTTTCCACCAATTGCTCCTGGGGCATAGCTTTTTCATACGGGTTGGTAGTAGTCCGGGTTTTGCCTGCTTTTTTGTAATCCTGTTTGGTGTAGACAAACAATTCTTCTTGTGCAGCGTCGGTGTTGACTTTCACTTGCTCCACTTCCTGTTTCAGAGCCGGGCGTTTTTCCAGTTCCTCCTGCAACGAGGCCCGGCCAGCGGGCAAGTTCAGTTGGTACATTTTTATCTGTACGGGCTGCACGTTCGGATTGCCAATTTGGCGGACGGCTGCTTTTTCCAGAACGGGCAGCACCGCGGTAGGCAATTCGGGTCGGGTTTGTATGATATGCAACACCTTCGGTAGCAGGTTCATTTCTGGGAAGTTGGCTACATATTGCTCCACCTTTTCCTTCGTAGGCTGCGCCGCGAGTGAGGTTACGGCCTTGATTTCCAGCGCTTTTAGCTTATCCACCACTATTGTCCAGTGTGCCTGCACCATTGCAGCAGAATCTATTTTTTCAACATATTCCCGAACCAATTGCGGGTTTTCCGACACTTTTGCCAGCCGGAAAAAGGATTTTTCGCGTTCCGGCGTCGTCTGGAAGGTCGGGTCATTGTCGTATTCCCGGATGAAATCAACATAGGCTTGTTCCGAGTCTTGCACGCGTGCCCACCAGTACCCGCGGGTGTACTTTGTCGTGCTGGCGTACGTAGCAGCAGTAGATAACATCAGGAATGCCAAAAACAACGCAAGTGGGCGGGCTGCTCTGCGTAGGTTTCTCAGGAGCGCGGGCGCGAAAGGCTTCCCGCCGACCTTGGGCTGTACGGGGTTTTCCACCTGCTGAAAAGTAACCTGAATGCCTGCTTCTTTAAAATCGGCGCTATCTGCTTGCACCTCATTAGAGACGATGACGTGTTCTTCAATCACCACGTCTTTTTTTACCTCGCGGCCATTGATGACCTCCACGACCGACACTTTCAGCAGGAGCGGAAACTCACCTTGCCGAAGGGGGCGGATGTAAAAAAGCCATTCCGTATAATCGTCGGCATCCAGAAACTGCACTACTTCGGTCATGGACCGGATCGCGAAAGGCTCGTTTTGAGGGAGATTAAGCATCTCCACTGACATGATCTCCGCGATACGAATTTGGCGATGCGCGTCCTCTGCCTGCCTTTTCCAGCCCTCAAAAATGACATCGAGTAAATACGCCACGCGCACACGACAGGCGTGTTCTTTGCCCATTTCCATAGCGTGGGGGATGTGGTAGAGGAGTTCGCCGCGTTTGGAGCGGGATGCGCCGGTTTGCAGATCTTCCGGCTTTACATCGTTGAGGGTGAGTGTGTCAACGAGCAGCAGATAAGCATGAGAAATGGCATTATAGACCCGATCCAGATCGGCAGGCGAGTTTCCACCTATCATAATGGCCGACAGGTAAGCGGTATAGCGGCTTTTCTGCTGGATGAAATCGTTGTACTTCAGCGAAGTGGGGTCAAGCGCTTCACCCAGCGATTTCAGGGCGAGGTCCAGTCCTTCGGCGAGTTTATTTTTGAGTTCGATTTTGAGTTTTAGAAGTCTTTCCATTAGCCGGATCCCGTTTTATTTCCGCCGAAAGATATACAAAAAGCGTCATCCATGTTTCGATTAAAATTTTCACCTGTGAGACGGGAACAGAAAAAACTTAATTCTGAATTCTACGCCGCGCTAGGGTCTTGTGACGCTTCTTCGCAATGTGTTTTTTAAAGTGTTTTGGTATAGCGGAATTAACGGATTGGCATGTGTGCCCGACGAGGGGTGCCAGGTCACAATAACCTGTCGCAGCGGAAATTAGTAAGTGGGTTAATGGTGAGTTACATCCTGGCCAACGCATCGATAAAGGATAAATCCTGCCTCATTTTCGGGTCATTCTCCAATTCCTGTAAGGAATCCGCCGCTTCATCCAAACCCAAATACCGGCACTGACTTTTAAGGCCATGCGCTGTATTGCTGGCAGTATCCCAATCACTTTCGCTGAGTGCTTGACGGAGAGATTCCAGCTGTTGCGGCAACTGCTGTCGGAACAAGGTCACAAACCTTTGTGCAGCTTCTTCGCTGCCAAGCAAACTCCGGAGATGTTCAGTGTTTATATTCATTTCCTGAAAATTTTAGATTTAACGTGATCTTAGGATAAGCTCTTTTTTGCCATCTAAACAAAACCGCATAGCGGTGACATTTTGGTAGCCCAATAGGGCGATTGAAGTTCGGAACCGCATAGCGGTGACATTATTACGCCGTCAAAATGTCACCGCTACGCCGTTTCGCCATAACCCGCCGTTTAACAACGGCTACCATAATGTCACGGCTACGCCGTTTTCTTTGAAAGCCAAAGACTGAGACTATCTAAAACGCACGTTAAATTAAGCGCTAATCACCCCTCCTCCGTCCCTGCCTTCATCAAGATTATGGCAGGTAAAAAGGCTACGGCGGGTAAACAATCACCTTCCTCATCGTCGCAAACAGCTCATCGGCATCAATCGGTTTGGTCACATAAGCATCCATACCGACATCGCGGCATTTGTCAAGTTCTGCCTGCACAGCATTGGCGGTAAGTGCTACGATGGGTAAATGAGCGAATTTTGGCAGGGCACGGATTCGGCGCGTGGCTTCCAGCCCATCCATCACGGGCATCTTTACATCCATCAAGATTAGGCTGAATGCGCCATCGGACTCGATTTTTTCCAGCGCCACTTGTCCGTTTTCGGCAACTTCTATTTCCACGCCAGGAATCCGGCTTTTTAATAATTCAATGGCCAGCATTTGGTTGAAAAACGTGTCCTCGACCAATAAAATGCGCAGGTTTTCAAATGCAATCTTTTCTTGTGTGCCCTGTTGGGCTTCGGCCTCTGAGATTTTATCCAGTTCAAATGGAATAATGGCCGAAATGGCCGTGCCTTTACCTACTTCGCTTTCGAGTTCGATTTTGCCACCCTGCTGTTCCACCAAATCTTTTGTGATACTTAGCCCAAGTCCTGTGCCGCCATAGTTGGCGGAAATGTCGTCGTCGGCTTGTTGGAAGCTCTCGAATACCCGCGACATCTGTTCAGGCGGTATACCAATACCTGTATCGGAAACGGTAAATGTGAGGTGGACGTTGGACGTTGGACTTTGGATGTTGGATATTGGATGTTGGACATTGGACGTTGGACTTTGGACATTGGACTTTGGATGGTCGCTGTCCAACATCAAATGTCCAGCATCCAATGTCCAAAATCCAATATCCAACGTCACCGCGCCCTTGTCCGTGAATTTGATGGCGTTGCCCAGCAGGTTGGTCAGGATTTGATTGAGTCGAACGGGGTCTCCTACCAATCGAGTAGGCACTTCAGGGGCGATTTTTATGCCAAATAGAAGCCCTTTTTCTTCGGCCTTAAAGCCCAGGGTATTCTGCAAATGCCGCACAATGAGTTCTAAATCAAAGGGTTTGTGTTGGAATTTGAACTGCCCGGACTCGATCTTGATTTGGTCGAGCACATCGTTGACGATGACGAGCAGGTTCTCTGAGCTGTGGCGAATCGCATCGGCATATTCACTTTGCTTGGGCGGCAATTCGCTCTCGGTGAGCAGTCGGCTTAGGCCGAGTATGGCGTTCATGGGTGTACGGATTTCGTGGCTCATGTTGGCCAAAAAGCGTGATTTGTAGCCGGCTGTTTGCTCGGCGAGTTCTTTTTGTTTCAAGAGTTCCTGTCGGTCTTCGCGGTTGCGCCAGAAGAGGTAAGCGGCGGTCACAAACAGCGCAAATAGCAGCATTTTGAACGACTCGGCCTGCCACCACGCCGGGGCAATGGCGATTTCCAGACTCAATTCAGGGCTTTCGCTCCCTGCAATCCTGACCCGAAACGTGTAGGCGCCCGGTTCAAGGTTCGCATAAACTGCCTGCCTTTCGGCGCCTTTTTGTTCCCAATCCTTTTTTTGGCCCTTCCGTTCCAATTTGCATTCATAGCGGAGTTCTTCCGGGCGAGCAGTCTGGATGCCCGCCCATTCAATGGTGATGTTGTTATCCGTGTTTGAGAGGGAAATGCGTTTTAAAAATTCGAGGCCGGTCACATGATTTTTTGTCTCGCCCGAAATCTCAAAGCGGGTGAGTAAAATGGCCGACGCTTTGGTGCTTTCTGTCAATTTCGAGGGCTCTATTAACACGGGGCCATTAAGGGTCGCAAAAAGAAGCCGCCCGTCCCAAAGTTGGCAACGTCCACGCGTCCAGCTGGAAGCCTGCAGCATGGCGTTCGTATTGATATTTCGAGTCACTCGCAAATTTGGATCAATGCGCGAAATGAAGTCCGGCAATATGACCCAAGTATTTTGGTCTTTGTCAAAAAGCACCGTATTCACCACATTGTCAGGCAGATTGTCTTTCCCAGAGATATTATGGAAGTCTCCAGTGGCAGGGTCAATGGCTGTGATGCCTCCAGTAGTCGCTACCCAAACCCAGCCATTTGGCGCCACATTAATATCCTGTATTTCATCGTTGATGAGCTTATGGGGTGGCAGGGTGTCGTTGTTAAACAGGGTTGTTTTAAACGTTCTTTTATCAAATTTTCCCAGAAAATTGGGGAGATCCAGCCATAGTGAACCACGCCCGTCGTCCACAAAACGCTGAACATATTGATCAAATGGAGGCGGAGAAAATTGAGTGAAAGAGCGCAACTCACCCGAACGGCGGTCGAGGCGCGATATTCCGGTTTGCGTAGCGATCCAAATGACCTGCGGCTCGTCCCGGTCAACCAACATATTCAAAATCCCAGCTGGTAAAGGGGGCGTTTTAAAAGACTCGAACTTCCGTTTAGGCACGTTCCATATCCAAAGCTTGCTGTTAATTACCGCCCAAACAGTACTATCAGGCGAAGTAAAGAATTCGGGAACGACTGCTTTTTGGCCATCTACTAGTATCGGCTTGGGTTTGGGGCCCAACTTTTCATAATACCAAAGAGCCGAAGTAGAGCTTACTAAAATCCCTCCCAATTTATCCTCGGCCATGCGATAAGTCGAGTTTTCTCGTGCGCCTGGATCCTGGATGTTGATGGGCCAAAGTGTAAAGGCATTTTGAGTAAGGTCAAGTCGTGATACTTCATAGCCCGAACCTACCCACAGGTTTCCAAATGAATCCGCCTTTAGCGACAAAACGACATCCTGTGGGAGGCTGTATGGGTCTTGGGAACTGTTCTTGAAATGCTGAAAACTGTTGTTTAAGCGGTCCCATCGCACAAGCCCTTTTCCAGAAGTACCGATCCACAGTGCGCCATCGGGGGTTTCGATCATAGTAGTAATAGGACGGAAGGCCAGTGAATCGGGTAGCAAGGCACGGGTGGCTTTCTCCTGAACACAGTCGAACACGAATAGCCCTTGCGCTCCTCCAATCCAAAAAACATCTTTACTGTCCTCAAATAGGACGTTTGCCGGAATACTTTTGCCCTTCTCCTCAGGCAGATACACCGGTAGTTGCGTGTACTGCTGCCCCTCGGCCGTGAACTTGTAAATACCATCAGCCTTGCCAGACCAGAGTGTTCCTTTCTTGTCCTCATAAAAGCAATGGACTACGCCACTCATCTTTTTGTTGGGCACTATAGGTACTTTAACCAAGGATTGGGAGGGCTCATCAAAACGGAACATGCCTCTGTTTGAGCCAATCCAAATGGTACCACTCCGGTCTTCAAACAGGGCATTGAATTGCCGCACCGAATCTTGGTACGACATAAACCGATGGATCTTGTCCGTGTGGCGGTCGAGGTAGCATAGGCCATTGAGCGTTGCAAACCACACGCGTTTTTTTGTGTCGGGCAACAAATCAAAAACACGGTCATTGCTCAGCGAGTTGGGGTCGTTGCTGTTGGTTTGGTAACGAAAGTAGTTGTAGCCATCAAAACAAAAAGCGCCGCGCCCCATTGTGCTGAACCAGACCCTGCCATGCTCGTCAGTAGTAACGGTGTTTACTGTGAACTTATGCCGTACACTTTTGAGCCGCTCAAAAACATAGCGTTGCCCTTGCGCCCAGAGTGATGCGTTGCTGAGCGGCAAGAGGGTAAGAATCAAAATAACGATATGACGCAAATGCTTCATTTTCAATACGCGGCAAGTTGCGAATATGTTGTGGAATAAAAAAGCCCGACGTACCAAAGGCACACCGGGCTTAATAGTTTTTATACTCTTTTTACACTTTTTTACACTTCTGTATGCTCAATTGAGCCGGAAACTGGAGACGCCCAGCAAGCCTACATTGCAGTAGATACCTGCCACATAGTTCCCCTTCTTTAGTCGCTCATCTAACTTATAGACAAACGAAAGCCGTTGGGTCTCGCCCAGCGAAACCGCTTTTACCTGCTGCGCTTCGATTTGAATATTGCCAGAAGGAGCCTCCACGGTCGTGGTAATATGGTTTTTAGCGGCAATAGGTTTCCCATTTTCGTCGGTTATGACCAGATAGAGGTGCTGGTCGCCTTGGTAGCTGGTGGGTACGTCCACCAGATCAAAACTGACCGTGATCTCGCGGGCCTTTTTGGCTCGAATGGTCTGTTTGTCGTTCCCGCGCTCAAGGGCTACCTTGAAAGCCGTGGCTTTGAACTTGGCGCTTTGAGTTTTGCGGATTTGTTCCTCCAACTTTTGGGCGAGGTCGCCTACTTGGCCGCTCAAACTACTGTTTTCGGTTTGCAATTGCTGGTTTTCGCCTTGGAGCCGCTGGTTTTCTGCCTTTAATTGCTCGTTTTCTGTTTGCACGGCAGTGATCAAGGTCTCGTACTCAATTTTGAGCTGGCGCAGTTCTTCCAGTTGTGTGCGCAGCCCGGCAAGCTCCCGGTTGTTTTGCGACTTGATTTTTTTGATGGCAGCGTCTTTTTGCGCTATTAATTCGGCGGTACTGGCTTCCTTGCCCCGCAGGTCTTCATTTTCTGTGCGCAAGTTGCCGTAAGCCGTGCTGAGACTATCCAGATCGTGCTCCAGTTTTGCTTTTTGTGCTTCAAGCGATTCGACGCTATCGGTAAGCCGGGTATTGTCAGCGCCCATATCGCTTGATTTTTTCCAAAAATAAATACCCGCCCCTAGGCTCAAAATGAGCAATAGGATGAGAATGATCGAAAGGGTACGTGGATTTTGATTGCCGTTTTGGTTGTTGTTCATAAGTGTTGACTGAATGTGGTGAAGGAACGCTTTAAAAATCAATAAACGTTTGCGCCCTGCTTATGGTGTCGCAAAGTTGCAAGCGCTTATACAGGGCGCAAATTAAACTGTTATTAAAAGAAATTAAAAACATGTACAGTTTAAACCGCAAAACAGGAAAATCTGAACCTAATATTCATCCGATGACTCTGAGTCATCGGATGAATATTAGGTTCAGAT
>JACMMM010000566.1 GCA_014379065.1 Saprospiraceae bacterium | reverse complement strand
GCGATTTCGGTAGTTTTGTAAAATAACCTTAACCCAATCACCGTGAACAAGAATTGTATCCCATTGCTTCTTTTGATGCTTGTATGCACATTGCTGGCAAGCTGTAACCGGAAAGGAAATCCTGTCGGCTCGGAGGAAGGAAAAATTTACCAGGAATTGTCGGCAAAACGCATTGGCCTGCCCAACGGCTGGTCTTTGACCCCCACTGGACGGAGTCTCGATTTGGACGACCTTCCGCTGAACCTGGTCGTGTCCCCTTCGAAAAAATTTCTGGCGGTCACAAACAACGGCCAGAGCACACAAAGCATCATTCTGATTGATGCGGCAAGTGAAAAAATATTAGATTCTGCTGGTGTTGGAAAAGCCTACGTGGGACTGGCGTTCAGCCAGGACGAGCGTAAGCTCTACGCCTCGGGCGGTAACGACAACCGGATCCTGGTTTACAACATCCGTGAAAGCAAACTGGAAGCCACCGAGCCGATCATACTGGGTAAGCCCTGGCCGGTAAAGATATCACCCACAGGACTTTGTGTTGACGATAATGCAGGGAAACTCTACGTGGTCACCAAAGAGGACAGCTCTCTTTACGTATGCGATACCCGCTCGAGCAAGGTGTTGTCGAAGACGAAACTGAATGCGCCCGCCTACACCTGCATGCTTTCGCGCGACAAAAAAGAGCTTTACATTTCCATGTGGGGTGGGTCGGCTGTCGCGGTGGTGAGCATTGCCAGCAATGAAGTAGTGGCAACAGTCCCTACCCATAAAAACCCGAACGATATGGTATTGACCCGTGATGGCAAGTACATGTTTGTGGCTAATGGAAATGACAATACTGTTGAGTTGATCGACCTAGCCAAACGGCAAGTCATTGAGACGTTGACCGCTTCCCTTTTCCCGGACGCACCCGTAGGCACCACCCCCAACGGGTTGGCGTTGAGTGAGGATGAAAATGTGCTCTATATCGCGAATGCGGATAACAATTGTCTGGCGGTGTTCAATGTTGCGGAAAAAGGGCATGCCCGTTCCAGCGGCTTCATTCCGACCGGCTGGTACCCCACCGCAGTGAAGGTGATCGGTTCGAGGATATTCGTCACCAACGGGAAAGGTTTTTCTTCCAAAGCCAACCCCAAGGGGCCAAACCCTGCATTATCGAAAGTTCCCCAGGAAGCCGGGCCGAATCCCCAGGCCAATAACGGTCGCCAGCAGTACATCGGCGGTTTGTTTAAGGGTACGATGTCGATTATTGACAATCCGGATGACGAGGAGCTTGCTGCGTATTCAAAGCTCGTTTACGATAATACGCCGTATAACAAAAACAAGGAGCTCCACGCGGAGGGCGAAGCCGGTAACCCGGTCCCGAAAAACGTAGGGGATAAATCTCCCATCAAGTATGTATTTTACATTATCAAGGAAAACCGGACTTATGATCAGGTCCTTGGAGATATGAAGGAAGGAAATGGTGATTCTTCGCTTTGCCTTTTCCCGCAGAAAATCACGCCCAACCAGCATGCTCTTGCAAAAGAATTTGTGTTGCTGGATAATTTTTATGTGGATGCCGAGGTGAGCGCAGACGGCCATAACTGGGCTTCGGCAGCGTATGCCAATGATTTTGTCGAGAAGAACTGGGTGACCAGCTACGGTGGCCGTGGCGGTACTTCCGGTCCTATTGGCCAACGGGAGGTTGCTAACCCCCGCGATGGGTTTATCTGGGATTTTTGCCAGCGCGCCGGTGTCAGCTTCCGCACATATGGATGGTTTTCTGATGGTGCAAAGCCCAATATTGCGACCCTGAAAGGTAAATTTTGTCCAAAATTCAAGAGTTACGACCTTGGTTACAAGGACATCGACCGCGAAAAAGCCTGGGAACAGGATTTCGACAGCCTTGTAGCCGTCGGCGCACTTCCGCAGCTGAACACCCTGCGGCTCGGCAATGACCACACCTCCGGTGCGGCGGTGGGAAGACCGACCCCTTATGCCGCTATCGCTGACAATGACCTTGCTGTCGGTCGTTTTGTGGAGCACCTTTCCAAAAGTAAGGTTTGGGACGAATCGGTCGTATTTATCCTCGAAGATGACGCGCAGAACGGGCCGGATCACGTCGATGCCCACCGTTCCATCGCTTTTGTGGCCGGAGGAATGGTAAAGCGGGGTTTTGTCGATCATACCCTATATTCTACCACATCTATGTTGCGCACCATGGAGTTGATCCTCGGACTGAAACCGATGAGCCAGTTCGATGCAGCATCTACGCCAATGTGGAGATGCTTTACCAACAAAATAGATCGGACAGCGTTTGCGTCGAGAGCAGCCGGGGTTGATCTGGAACAGAGAAATGTCGCTGTCAACAAAAACTCGAAACGATCCGTGGAGTTCGATCTTTCGAAGCCGGATGCCATCGATGATCTCGTTTTCAGCGAGATTGTCTGGCAGACTGTCCGTGGCGAAAAAAGCGTCATGCCTGCTCCGCGACGGGGCGCATTCGTGCGACTGGATACCAAGGAAAGCGACGAAGACGATTAGATTTAAATGAAACAAACCGCCTGCAACTGGTAACCATTAAGCATGATCAAGATATGAGGATTGCAAAACCTTCTTTTATAAACAATTTGCTGGGGTGCCTCCTGATAGCCCTGCAAACGCTGCACGCCCAGGGAATATCCGACAAGCGGGCGCCGGTCGAATCCGGCGCGGCCTCCTGGAACAAGTCCCTGGCAGGGGATAAACTTCTGGTAAATAGCCAAATCCTGAATCCGGCAGGACAAAGCCTGGACCTGGGCAAAGGGATCAGAGTCCTGAATCTCGAATTCACGCATCAGAAAAAATGGCTCATTGCCAAAACCAACAGAAATCTTTCCATTATCGATGCGAAAGATTTTAAGGTAATGACTCATTTCGACTATCAGGACAAGGAATCTGGTTCAATGAATGGGCTGGCAGTGGATAGCAACGACTCCACCATTTATTTCACTGGGTTACAGAAAAACCTGTATGTAGGGAATATCAGCAAATCGGGACAATTCACCCTTGCTAAGAAAATTGACCTTTCGGTCGACAACAAAAAATCCAATCCCCTGGGGATCGCGGTACAAAACAATATCGCTTTCGTGGCCCTGGCCATTACCAACGAGATAGCGGTTGTCGACATTTCAAAAGGGAAATTGCTAAGCAAAATCCCGGTTGGCGTTTGCCCCTATGCAATAACCCTGAGCAAGGATAAAAAGCTGGCATTCGTAACTAATTTCGGAGGACCGCATCCAAAAAAGGGGGATAGGACAGAGAAATCTGCCGGAACCGATGTGGCCGTAGATGAGCGTTCGGTGGCTTTACGTGGCTCCGTAACGGTGATAGATGTTGTGTCCAGGAAAAAAATCGGAGAGATTGCCACCCGTATCCACCCTGAATCGATGACATTGTCCCCGGACGGCAAATTGCTGTATGTAGTGGACGATAGCGGTGATGGCATCAGCATTATTGATGCAAAAACCTTTAAAGTTACGCAGACCATCAATACCAAGCCGGATCCATCCCTGCCTTACGGAAGCCTGACGGCCGGACTGGCCTTTAGCACCGACGGGAAAATATTGTTTGCTGCCAATGCCGGAAATAATTCCATCGCGTTGATCGATCCAGCTCATCCGCGACAAGAACCCTATGGTTTTATCGCCGCCGGTGGCTTTCCAGGCGCTGTTTGCGTGAGCGGGGGCGACCTGTTTATCGGCAATGTTACTTCTCAGAAAACGGCAGTTCAAAAGGTTGTGCTTCCAACCAGCAAGGCGGAATTGAATCAATACACTTCCGAGGCAAAGAAAGGGTTTCATTTGATCGATCTGTTCAGGGCGCAGGCCGAGGCCAATCTGAAAGCCAGGCCCAAACCGGTGCCAACCAACCCCGGCGAGCCGTCCTCCATCAAGCACGTAGTGTATGTGATCAAGGAGAACAAGAAATATGACCAGGTCCTGGGAGATTTCGGAAAAGGGAACAGCGATCCCCGTCTGGTTGAATTTCCAAATGAGACAACGCCTAACACCCATGCACTTGCCAAGCAGTTTGTGCTGCTCGACAATTACTATTGCAACGGGATCAATTCAAGTGACGGACATCAGTGGGCCATTCAGGGAATCACAACGCCTTACCATGAAAGAGATTTTTCAAATGGGCATTGTGCGTACGATTTTGGTACTGATCCCCTCTCATACGCAGGCAGTGGCTTTATTTGGGACCATCTGCTGCGTAAAGGTATCTCATTCCGGAATTTTGGTGAGACAGACCTTGCCGAAATTACGAAGGGTGATACCTGGACAGAGCAGTATAATTCCTGGAAAAACAAAAATGATTCGGCACAGTTCAAGTGTGTATATGCAATAGGTACTTTAAAAAAATATAGTGATATGCGTTTTCCGGGCTGGAACATGAATATTCCCGACCAGGTGAGAGCCGATGCATTTCTTAAGGCACTCGCCGAATACGAGGCCGCAGGTAGTTTGCCGGAGTTCATGATTATTTATTTACCTAACGATCATACTAGCGGATATGATGAAAAGTCCCCTACCCCGCGTGCATATGTGGCAGACAATGACCTTGCGACGGGCAGGGTAGTTGAAGCACTCTCCAAAAGCTCCTTTTGGAAGGACATGGTCGTGTTTATCAATGAAGATGATCCTCAAAGCGGTACAGATCACGTAGATGGGCATAGGTCTATCTGCATGGTGGCCGGTCCCTATGTAAAGCGTGATACTATCATCAGCAATTTTTACAATCAATCATCTGTGCTGCACACGATATGCCAGATATTCGGGGTACAGCCCATGAACCAACTGGTAGCTTCGGCTCCGTTGATGACCGAATGCTTTCGGGAAACACATGATT
>JACMMM010000060.1 GCA_014379065.1 Saprospiraceae bacterium | reverse complement strand
TGGATGGATCGGAAGCGGCTCTACCTTGGTGCGGCCCATTTTGGCATTCATGAGTTCCAATTGGCGCGTGAAGATTTGTTGCCGTTTTTTGCGCCAGAGGATCTGAAAGGACGGGCAGAATTCGAGCGGTTGATGCGTCAGGCGGAGCGCGTGTCACGTAAAAGCCCTAAGACCGCCCGCATACTCAGTATGATATTGCCGGGTGCAGGTCAGTTTTATGCAGGCGATATAAAAAATGGAATCAATTCCCTGTTACTCAATGCTTTGTTGGGATATTGGTTTGTCGCCACCGGCATTTCTTACACCTTTTTAGATGCCGCCGCGACCGTTACACCTTGGCTTTTCCGCTACTATGGCGGGGGTATTCGACGGGCAGGAGAGATTTTGGAAAAGAAAAAAGAAGAGCGACTTCGGAAGGTTTTTAGGAAGGTGCTAGAACAGATCCAAAAGTGAGATATGCACAAGTTTGACACGCTCGCGCTGCTGCGCCGACACCAATCTGATTTAGAGGAGGAGTCTTCGTTTTTAGCCCAAACGATTTCGTTTGTGGAACGACAAGAACATTTTTGGCAGCGCAGCACTTTGGAAGGCCACTTGACGGGATCTGCATGGGTGCTCTCAGCAGACGGCAGTTCTGTGCTGTTACTCCACCACACCAAACTCGACCGCTGGCTACAACCGGGCGGCCATGCAGATGAGCAGGACGATTCCTTGGTTGAAACAGCTCGACGGGAAGCCATGGAAGAGTGCGGGCTGGCTGAATTGACATTGCTTTCACCAAGTATATTTGACATTGACGTGCACGAAATCCCAGCGCGCGGTCACGAGCCCACACATTTGCACTACGATCTTCGATTTCTTTTTGTTGCGCCAGAAAAAATTGAGATCAAGCGCAACCTATTGGAAACCAAGGCCATTGCCTGGGTGCGCATTGCAGAACTTTGTGCAGAAACCACCCCTCCATCCCTGCGAAGGATGGCATTGAAAACGCTGAATATTGAAAGTGATTCAGAAAGGTTTTAAGGGTTTCCTATCTTCGCTCCTACAAAAAATTCCACTTAGTATTCATCCACTTAGCATTTATCACTTACCACTCAACAATGGCCTCTGCATTGCCTTCTGAGAAAAAAACCGTGAAGCACATCGCCATCGCCGGCAATATTGGCGCAGGCAAAACGACCCTCACCGAGATGCTTGCCAAAAATTTTGGCTGGGACGTGCACTATGAATCTACCGAGAACAACCCCTACTTGTCGGATTTTTATCTGGACATGAAACGCTGGTCGTTCAACCTACAGGTATTCTTCCTTTCAAGCCGTTACCAGCAGGTACTGAGGATTTTACAAGGCAACCGCACGGTAATCCAAGACCGTACGATTTATGAGGACGCTTTCATTTTTGCCCCCAACCTTGCCGATATGGGCCTGATGGAGCGCCGCGATTTTGAGAATTACATGACGTTGTTCCAATCCATCGTGTCGCAAGTGAAAGCACCCGATCTGCTTATCTACCTGAAGGCAAGTATTCCCACTTTGGTAGACCATATCCAGATGCGTGGGCGCGACTACGAGGGCAGCATAAGCCTCGATTACCTCAAACGCCTCAACGATCGCTACGACGGTTGGATCAATGGCTACCGCGAAGGAAGGCTCTTGATTATCAACGTAGACAACCTCGATTTCTCGAGCAACAAAGAACACGCCTCCAAGGTGCTGGAAATGGTGCAGGCGGAATTGCACGGGCTGTTTTAATGGCGGTTTAGAGATTAGGGTTTAGGGTTTAGAGTGCGCAACCTCAACTCTAAACCCTAAACCCTCAACAACACAAGAAATGAAAAAAGTCACCATAATTTCAGGCGCGTCGCGCGGCATTGGCCGGGCGATATCGCTTCGTTTGGCACATGAAGGCCACTTTGTGGTGGTGCTGGCGCGCAATGCTGAGGAAATCGGCGAACTGGAGCACGAGATTGATGAGGCGGGCGGCAAAGCCCTTTCCATCGTATGCGACATATCCAATGAACAACAGGTCAATGATGCCGTAGCAGAAGTGCTGCGCGATTTTCAGCGCATTGATTGTGTGGTCAACAACGCGGGCATCGGCATCTTCAAGCCCGCCGAAGAAATCTCATTAGGCGATTGGGAGCGCGTGATGGACGTGAACGTAAAAGGCTCATTTCTACTCACCCGTGCCGTGTTGCCGCACATGAAAGCTGCCGGAGCAGGGCATATCGTGGGCATCGCTTCAGATGTTTCGAAACGGACATTCGCCTCGGGCAGCCTTTACACAGCGAGCAAATATGCCCAGCACGCTTTTTTTGAAAGCCTGCGCCGCGAGGTTCGTTCCTTGGGGATCAAGGTCAGTGTGGTGTACCCAGGCTTGGTGGACACCTATTTCCATCAAGCTGAACAAGGTGAGCCGCAACAGGCAAAGTTTCTCCATGCCGACGACATTGCAGCGGCAGTCTCCTACATCCTCAACGCCCCACCCCATGTACTCATTGATGAACTGATGATTCACCCGATGAGCCAGGAATGGTAGGTTTTAATTTGATATTAAGATATTGGGATATTGAGATACCCTAATATCTCAATATCCCAATATCAAATTTCCAAACATGAAACGCCTTCCCGTCACCACCCTCTCCCACTTTGTCATTGGCTACATGATCCTGGCCTTTGGGTGGTGGTCGTTTCACCTTTGGCAACAAAATGATCGCTTGTTTGAGCGTGAAAAGAAAATCTTTGAGTTGCGTGCTCCTCAAACTCAAATGACGGCTGCCAACGAATTCAAAATTGCCAATCAAGCCTGGCACAGTGGCCGGAGGATGGTTGTTGCAGAAGGGCTTTTTTTTACAATCTGTCTGGTGTGGGGGCTATGGGTAATACGGCGTAGCGCCGGACGGGAAGTGACACTGGCCCGCCAACGCCGCAATTTTCTGCTCAGCATCACGCATGAACTCAAATCGCCTATCGCCAGCTTGCGGCTGGTACTGGAAACGCTCATCAAGCGCAACCTCAGCCCCGAGCAGCGCAACCCACTCTTGGCCAACGGCCTAAAAGATGCGGACAGGCTCCAAAGCCTCGTAGAAAGCCTGCTCCTCGCTGCCCGATTGGAAGACAACTGGAGCCCCTTGCAAGAACCCATAAATTTTGCCGCGCTCGCGGAAGAAGCAGTCGAGGGCCTTCGCGTTCAATTTCCCAATGCGGTTTTTAGGTTGAAAGTCCCCGCTGATCTCCCGCCCATACAGGCCGACAAAATGGGCCTCACCGCCATTGTGCAAAACCTGTTGGAAAATGCCCTGAAATATTCCCCTGAAGGAGCTCCCATCGAACTTTCTGCCGAGCATACTGGCGGCAAATTTCGCTTCCGTGTGGCCGACCAAGGGCAGGGTGTTCCCGATGCGGAAAAGAAAGCCGTGTTTGAAAAATTCTATCGGATGGGCAATGAAGAAACGCGGCATAGCACAGGTACTGGACTTGGGCTTTACATTGTAAATCAGGTGCTTAAAGCCCACGGCGGCAGTATTAGCGTCGCCGATAATTTGCCAAAGGGAACGGTTTTTAGCGTTGAAATTTAGGTCGTGCCAAAAGTAAAATCCAGAAGAAATTGATGGCATTCTGACCTTTGACACCAACCCTATGCGCTTTCCATGTTATTATGACTGCTAATCTTGCCCGTAATTTCCTTGTCGAACAACTCACCCCCCGCTACGGCGAAGGCGAGGCCAAAGCCATTGCAAGAATTGTTTTTGAGGACGTTTTCGATCATGGGCGGGCGTTTGACGAGTCGCGGTTTGAAGAAATCCAAGCTAGATTGGTAGCGGGTGAGCCCGTACAATATGTACTGGGCGAGGCTGATTTTTTTGGCCTGAAATTCAAGGTCAACCCATCTGTGCTAATTCCTCGACAAGAGACGGAAGAACTGGTGGCGTGGGTGTTGGAATATTTGAAAGACTTCCCACCAATAAATGCGCCACGGCTGCTAGACATAGGGCTTGGGAGCGGTTGCATCGGCATCACTTTGAAAAAGAAAATGCCGGGCCTGCAATTGTTTGGCATGGAAAAAAGCCCTGCCGCACTCGCCATTGTCACCGAGAACGCCGAGCGAATCCTCAATATCCCAATTTCTCAATATCCCAATATCCCATTCCTCCATGGCGATATTTTGAACCGCTCCGATTGGGCTTTATTCCCCCAGATGGACGTAGTGGTGAGCAACCCGCCATACATTCCCCATTCAGAAAAAAGTCTTGTGCCGGAGCATGTTTTGGCCCACGAGCCTTCCCTTGCGCTGTTTGTAGACGACCCCGACCCGCTGCTTTTTTACCGCGCCATTGCTGACTTTTCGTTGGAAAAGTTGCGTCCGGGTGGGATGTTGTTTTTTGAGTGCAATGAATTCAATGCCGCTGCAGTAGTCGAGATTTTGCGCCAGAAAGGTTTTAAAAACGTGGAACTTCGGAAGGATTTGGCGGGGGCGGAACGAATGGTAAAGGCAGCTTTTGAAAAATAATTTGAACAAAGTTGAACAGAAAATGAGCAGGTTTTGAACTGGTGCTTGGGCAAAGTCCCGCCGGACTTTTGTCCCATCAAATCCAACCCGTCCTATGATTCGCACCTTTATTATTGACGACCATCCGATGGTCCTTGCTGGCATCAAATCACTCTTGGCTGATTCATCCATCGTCGAAATCGCCGGTACCGCCACTGATGGCTACATCGCCCTCGAAGCACTAAAATCCTCTGATGCAGAAGTGGCGCTCACCGACATCAACCTCGGCGACCTCAATGGCATTGAACTGTGTGGGATGTTAAAAAGAGCCAAACCAGGGCTTAAAATCTTGGGACTCAGCACCTTTAAAGAGCGCAGTTATATCACTCGGATGCTCGAAGCGGGTGCATCCGGCTACCTGCTCAAAAACGCCACGAAAGAAGAATTGGAAGAGGGCATCACTGCCGCTTGGCGTGGGCGGATGTTCATGAGCGCCGAAGTGTCAGAAGTAATGACTTCACCAGCGGCCAAATCCTCTCCTTTGCCCATGCTTACCGCCCGCGAAAAGGAAGTACTGGTTCATATCTCAGAAGGCATGACCAATCAGGAAATCGCCTCTAAACTTTTCGTCAGCCCACTCACGGTGGACAGCCACCGCAAAAACCTGCTGGCAAAGTTTGGAGTGAAGAATACGGCGCAAATGGTGAAAGTGGCGCTCGAGCATAGGTTGTTGTAATTTAATCTTTGAACACCTCCGCCAAATTCAATTCAAAACCCTCCAAGGCGATTGATTTCAATACTTCGTTGGCTTCTAGCAGAGCCACCAGTTTGTACCGTTGCTCAGTGTAGGTGTACAATTCGATGGTATTGGTGCGCGGCTCAACAAGCCAGTATTCGCGGACACCGTACTTCTCGTAAATGTCTTTTCAACTAACTTTTCAAAGCGGTGGGCAATCCATCAAGGCTTTTCAAGTTTTTCTCCTGCATATATGCCTTCAGCCCGGCCTCGCCTTTTTTCTCTGCCCATTCGAACATGATCTGGCGCTCGCCGGAATACTCGTACAAGGGCACACCGTAGCCGCAGGAGGTGCCGACCAGGTCAATATCCGCCACGATGATTTGGCGCGTATTCGGATATAGGCTGAATTGTGGGGCATATTCCTCCCATTGCTCCGTACCAGGCAGCACCGTGTAGCCATTTCCATAAAGCCGCAATATGTTTGGCGGACCTTGAAACGCGCAAAACATAAACGTGATGCGCCCATTTTCAAGCGTGTGCGCCGAGGTTTCGTTACCGCTTCCGATGAAATCCATGTAAGCAACTTTTTTCTCGGTCAATACCCGAAAGGTGTCCAAGCCTTTGGGAGAAATATTGATTCGCCCATTGGTATCCAAGGGCGCGGTGCAGACAAAAAACAGGTGTTGTTTTTTGATAAATTCGTGATGGGCAGGGAGAATGTATTCGTGAAACTTTCCCATGTGCTATTATTTAAAGTGATCTGTTATTGGTTAGGCATATTTCCTTTTGCCACTAATTGCACTAATTTTCACGAAACTATCTTGTTTTGCTAATTCGTGAAAATTAGTGCAATTAGTGGCAAAACAATTCGCGGCTAATTTTCTATTACCCCCTTCAAAATCCTCATCCCTTTTTCAATCTCTTCCTCATTCACCGCCGCAAAGCCCAAGCGCGTGGCATTAAGTTTCGAGCCATAATGCAGGCCATCTGAGATCCAAAGCCCGTTTTCGCGGCTTTTTCGCGCCAGTTCAGGAAGGGGAAATGTAGGGTCAAACCGCGCCCAAACCGCCAAGCCTCCAGTTGGCTTAGAAAACTCGACCACGTTGCCCAATTCCGAAGTCAACAGCTCACAAAACAAATCGCGGCGCTGATGGTAGATTTTTTGTGCTTTTTTTAAGTGTCGGCGCATTTCGCCATCCCGGAAAAGCACTGCCACAGCGGCTTCCAATAGGTTGTCACCTTGCCGGTCAATGATGCGCCGCAGGTTGGCCATTGCCTCGATGACCTCTGCCGGGGCAACCACATAACCCACCCGCAAGGCCGGAGAAAACACCTTGCTCAAGGAACCGACATATACCACGTTGCGATTTGCATCGGCGGCTGCGAGCGGCAAAATCGGATTGCTGTTGTAGTGGAAGTCGTAATCATAATCGTCTTCCAGGATGCAAAAACCGTGCGTTTTGGCCAGTTGCAACAACCGAAGCCGGCGTTCGGCGGGCATGATCACGGTGGTTGGGTGCTGATGGTGCGGCGTGACATAGACCATGCGCACCGGCGTTTTTTTGCACAGTTGTTCGATGGCCTCTACGTCAATCCCGTGTTCATCCACAGGCACTGTCATCAGTTTCGCGCCGCCTTGCTTGATAATCAGGTTGCAGGAGGTGTACGAAACCTCTCCCACCACCACCACTTCGCCGGGTCGAACGATGCACTGCACGGCGAGGTGAATGGCCATCATCGTGCCGCGTGTAATCAACACGTTTTCAATGCTTATTGGCAAGCCACGGCTTTCCTGAAGGTAGTCCGTCATGGCTGCGCGGAGCGATGGCTCGCCCGTTGTTTCGCCATAAAACAGCAAGTTTTTGCGAAAACCTTGTCGCAATGCCGTTCGGTAAGCGCGACTAAGCGCATCCCAAGGCGCGATGCGCACATCGGGAAAACCGTCATTGAAGGCCAACGCATTGGAACTTTTGACGATGGGCAACTTTAAAAGCGGATCAGCCAAGAAAGGGAAGCCTGCTTTTGTTTGCGCATTGGTGGCGGGTAAAATGACGCTTCTTTTCAGCGAAATTGGTTTGATTTCTGGCAGTTTTTGGCTGACAAAAGTGCCGCGAGAGTTTTGGGTCTCAAGCCAACCTTGCGCGAGCAATTCGTCGTAGGCCGCCACTACTGTTTTTCGGTGCAAGCCCAGGGAATCTGCCATTGTCCTGCTACCCGGCAAGCGTGCGCCCGCCGGGATGATGCCCCGCCGGATGTGCTCGGTCAACCCGGCGGCAATTTGCAGAAAAATGGGCGTTTTAGCCGTTTTGTCGAGAGAGATCAGCGTGGAATAAGGGAGCATAATAACCGTTAATTTGTGCAGGCTATAAAGCCCCTCAAAGGTCATGCAAAGGTGGCTATTTATTTCAAATGGACTACTCAGTATTTAAAAACCGGACGATTTTGGTAGTCCAATATCCCCGTAATTTTGTGCCGCAAACGACAAGCATTATTCATGAAAATATCAGCCATTCCGTACGCCCCGACCTACTTCGATACATACATCAAACAAGTGGACGACCTCGACCTTTCGGCGGCTTTTCGACAGAGTATCGCGGAAATAGAGGCGCTAGACCTCGATAAACTCCAAGCCATCGGCGACCGTGTGTACGCGCCGGGAAAATGGACGCTCCGGGATTTGTTCCAGCACATCACCGATTGCGAAAGGGTTTTTGCCTACCGCGCTTTGCGTTTCGCCCGCAACGACAAGACAGCTTTGCCGGGTTTTGACGAAAACTTGTTTGCCGATAATTCCGGGGCAACCCGCCGTCCGTTAGAGACGATACTGGCTGAATTGCGCAACGTTCGGGAAAGCTCCATGTTTTTATTTGACTCATTCGATGATGCTGCAATGCGCCGCACCGGCATCATGTATAACGCTGAATTACCTGTGCTCGCCGTCGGTTTTACCCTTATCGGGCATCATAACCACCACTTCCGAATCATGGAGGAGCGATATTTCCCTATCCTTCAAACAGCTTGATATTACGCTATGAAAGCAAAAACTTCGCGTACCCAAGGTAGCCGGTACTATCCCAAACGCTATGATACTGACCCCGCCAGTCGAGATGCCATTTTGGACGAAGGTCTGGTTTGCCACGTCGCTTTTAACATAGAGGGCCAGCCGTTTATCATCCCAACGGGCTATTGTCGCGTGGACAACACCTTGTACTTGCACGGCTCCGTGGGCAGCCATTTTTTTATGCAAATGGCCCGGGGTATTCCCGTCTGTGTCAGCGTGACAATGGTGGATGGGCTGGTGCTGGCCCGCTCTGTTTTTCATCATTCGATGAATTACCGTTCGGTGGTGGCTTTTGGCAAAACGCGGTTGGTGGAAGCAGATGCCGAGCGTTGGTTGGCCGCTGAGAAATTTGCCGAACACATTATGCCGGGCCGTTGGGCAGATGCCCGGACGCCAACGGCGAGCGAAATGAAAAAAACCATGTTCATCGCCGTAGAAATCGAAGAAGCCTCTGTCAAATTCCGGGCAGACGGTGCATTGGATGACCCTGAAGATATGGACTTGGATGTGTGGGCAGGGGTGCTGCCGCTGAAACTCACGCCGCTTGCGCCGGAGGTGGATGAAAGCGGTAAACAGGGTGTCCCAATACCTGATTATATGCACAATTACCAGAGATAAAAATTTCACACTACGCCACGACGCCACCACGATTTGACAAAGCGTTGTGACGTCGTGGCGTAGTGTGAAATAAAACTTCCACTTTAATATGTCCAATACGCTTGCACTTGAGAGCAGAAACCAATCGCTCAACAAGTGGATTTATCTGCTCGCACTTTCGCTCATTTGGGGCAGCAGTTTTATTTTAATCAAAAAAGGGCTGACTGGCTTTGGCTACTTTGAAGCGGCTACGGTTCGGCTGATGTCGGCGGGTCTAGCTTTTCTGCCGTTTGGCTTGGGCAATTTCGGAAAAATCCCCCGAGGGCAATATGGCTTTGTGGTGCTCACGGCTTTGCTGGGCATGCTTATTCCCGCCTTTTTGTTTTGTCTGGCACAAATGAAAGTACAAAGTTCGGTGGCAGCCATGCTGAATGGCCTGACGCCCGTTTTCACCTTTGTTTTTTCGATCTTCATCTTCAAAATTGGTTACAAAATCAATCAGGTTTTGGGCTTGCTGCTCGGCTTGGCTTGTGCGATCTTGTTGGCAGTAGAGCGTTCTGCTACGGCGATCACTTTCAATTGGCACGCCGGGCTGATTATTTTGGCGGCACTCTGTTACGGGTTCAACATCAATTTGATCAAGCAGCGTTTGTCGCACATTCCGGCGATTGTACTTTCGACCGTGACCGTTTCCATAACGGGTTTGCTGGCGTTTTTTCTCGCTT
>JACMMM010000565.1 GCA_014379065.1 Saprospiraceae bacterium | reverse complement strand
GTACTGACCGCTATTGCCTCCCTCAACACGGGAAGCATTCGAGCGTTTTTTGAGTTCATTCCACGCCGCCGCCGCCGGGGCTTTTTGTGCATTCATCAAGCTTTGTGGTATTTCATTGGGCAGGATATCGGGTTCCATCCAAGATCCAATTGCCCATGCCCTGATTTTGTCATCCTCTTCCAGATCCCGGACGCCGAAGTTTTCTTTCTCATATTTGCCGTAAACAAATTTTGAATCTGGCGTGAACCCGACGTATTTTATCGTGCCGTGATGGCTGTGCAGCGAAACAGTCTTTTCAAACGTACCGGTATTCCAGATGTGGATGGCCTCGCCCGCTCCAATCACGGCAAGATATTTACTATCGGGACTGAAAATCAGTTTTTGTACAGCACCCAAATACTGCTGTCGGTCAAATCTTGTATTTAGAGTGCCATCTGAATTTCCGTAAATACAATTTCTATTAACTCTTATGACTGCGGTTACTTTGGAATCATCAGAAAAATTTCTTTTAAAATCTGTAGAAATGGAAACGCCTTTACAATTACCGCCCCCCCAATGGTCTCGTTCTGACCACGCAGAGAACCCAGCTATCTGACCCTTATCGCTAATTCCGATTAAGCGGCGGTTAAGCGGTTCCCATTGAAAATGAGAAGACTCATTTCCATCTTTTGGTTTAATTCCGATAGAATATACTTCCTGTGCATTAAGAAGATGCCCAGGCACACTACAAACAAAAAGGTAACTTTGGGCATCCCAGATCATTACCTGCCTCGAATAGCTATTGCCAATCGCTAAATATCGTCCATCGGGCGAGTATGCTATTGCATCAATGTCTTGATCATTGAACGCACCTATAATTTTTATTTCGGTCCTTGTCGCAATATCTAAGACAATAAACTGCCTATATGTCTTAACCATCGACATCTGTCCAATTCCGAGGAGTAATATTTGACCATCTGGACTAAATGTAACTGCTGTAAAGCTGCGATTGGGAACAGCCAACTCTTTCCTAGGTGGGTTAAAGGCGACACTGCTCCCCTTGACAACATCGAAAACGTACCAGGCGCCATGCGATCCTACGATTGCGAGTTGTTTGCTGTCGGGACTGAAGGCTAAATCGTTCATGTCCGTGAACATATCTACTTTGAGTTGGGGAAGGGCATAGCCAGTAGATAAATTCCAAACGCGGATAAATCCACTTTCGCTACAAGCGGCCATGAATTTATTGTCGGCACTAAAAACAACATTCCTAATTTTATAAACAAACGGACCAAGTGTTTTAACAGATATTAAAGAGTCCGCCTTCCAGATTTTTATTGTTTGGTCAGCGCCAATAGTACCAAGCCAAGTACCGTCAGGGCTGGCTGCAATACGATTAATAGAGCCATTATGACCTTGCGATATTCCCTGATAAGGTGTAATTGCAGAAAAACAATATAAAAATGCAATTAAATAGATCTTGTTTTTATACATGTTATTAGACCTTTTATTTAAAGCATGTTCAGAACCTTCATAACTTAAAGCCGTTAATAGTAATGGCGATGAATCATTTCCCCACCACCACCTGCCCAAACCGCATCTCCCCCTCATTTTCAATCCTATAACCATACGCCCCTGCCGCCAAACCCGCCAGCGAAAGCGCCGCTTCGCGCTCAAATTTCAAAACCCGCACCTGATTCCCTTTCGCATCGTAAAGCCGGAATGTGCAATTCCCCGACACAGCCGAACGGAGTTGCAAACTGCCACTTTCTGCCACGGGGTTGGGGAATACGCAGAAGTCGTCAGTTACTGTACCGGCGGCTTTAGCCGCAGGAATGCCCTGCTGATTATTCAAATTTTGCCCGTTTGCAAATCCTGCGGCTAAAGTCGCCGGTACTTTTCTCGCCTCTACCAGTCCCGGCAGTTCAAGCCAGAATTGCCCCGCCGACTTCAACTGGTTGTTGCTTGTAAAACCCAACAAAGCATTCGGGCCTTCCTTTAGCACGTCGGCAGCATCGAGGTTTTGCCAAGTTGGACCGTGGGCAACCGGGCCGCGTTTCCAAAGTTTGCAGGCCGAAGCGGGCAAATCAGCGGGCATGGCACCGATTTTCAAGAACCAGATTTCGGCTGGCGCGACAAACGTGGCATTCGTGCCGTAATTCTGCAAAATCCAGTAATCCGTTGATTTAGAATGCACTACGTTGGGAATTGTATCGGGCGGAACGCTCAGGCGCGACACCACCACTTCGCCGTTCGGGTAAGTTCCTGTGAGCGGGAACACCAAGGTTAGCCCTGTATCATCGAAGGTGTAACGCTTATGACCCGGCGCGATGTTGAGGCGTTTGCTCACGCCTTTGCCGACGGGTGCCGTGGATTTTTCGCGCTTCACGGTTGGGCCTACGAGCGAGCCGTGACGAACGCCCACGCGGTCGAGCACAAGGCCATTGGCTTCGTTGAATTGGTAATAACTGATCAGATTGGGGAACTCCTCCGGGGCTTTGGTCAGGTGCATCAGTTCCCGGATTTCATTCTGTGTCAGAGATTTGTTGAAGATGCAGACCTCGTCCATAGAGCCTTTCACGAAACGGCCGCCCCAGCCTTTGTAATTGCCAAGGCGACTGCCAGAATCAAAATTCACCACGTCTGGCGTGAAACTCTGCTTCGATCCGCGACCATTGACATAAAGGGTGACGCCTGTGGGTTCTACCACCATTGCCACATGACTCCATTCGCCATCGGGTGCGGTGAGACCGCTGTCCCACCACCATTGCCCGTTAGGCCAGTGGTAGCCGAGGTGATTGTTGCCGGGTAGGAAATTGAAACCCGCGGTTGCGCCATCATGCATAAAAATCGCGCTGTATTCAGGTTGAATGCCATCTGGTTTTATCCAGGCAGTGATGGTTAATGTATTGGTGTTCAGGTTCAAAGCTGCGAGTGCCACATAGTCCTCTGAATTGTTGCCATTAAGGTTAACGGCCGAGCCTGGTATGGTATCCGCACGACATCCATCGCCGATGCTGATGGAGAGGGATTTGGAGTATTGCCCATTCACCGTCAGGGTAGCGTTATAGGTGCCTGTTCCACCAAAAACTGCTTTTGGGTTGCGAATATTGGTAGCGCTTGACCAGACAGGGGCAGGGCTGAAGCTCCATTCCCAGCTGGCGCCTGAGTGATTCAACACTGAATAATCATCAAAATAGATCGTGTCACGAGCGCAGTTTGCGGCCAAAGTGCTGGCCATGGGCTGCACCACCACGGCTGAAGGCTCATACAAATCGGCTTCCCACACACCAAAGCCCCAGCACCCGTTTCGGATTTTTCCGTTTTTGTAAAAGGGCTTAAGTTTGTTGGTTTCTGCCGAAAGCGGCAGGCCCTGATTGTACGGCTGCCAGTCGGTGAGGGTATTATTGCGGTAAAAAATGCCCCGGCTAGTACCCAGATAAACACCGCCATCTGTACCGTATTGGGCCATGATATTGGTGATGGTGATGTTGTTCAACACGGCCGTCGTTAGGTTGGTCCAAGTCTGGCCGCCATTGGTGGTTTTGTAGATTTTTTTTCCATCTGAGCCGTAGGAGACTGCTACCCAGAGCACGTTTTCGTTTTCGCCGCTGAGGGCCATTTTCACGCGGTCGTTGTTGTTGGGCAGGGGCAGGCTGGTGAGTTTTGTCCATGTTTGACCGCCATTCGTGGTTTTCCACATGGAGTCGTCGGTGCCGTCCCATTGGGAGCAGTATATTACGTCTGGATTGCTGCGGCTTACTTCGATCTCAAAGACCGTGTTGTCAGCCGTTCCGGGAAAAGCATACAATGCTGTATAAGAAGTGCCGCCGTCTGTACTTTTCCAGATTTTGTTTTCATTGCCGAGGTAAACGATGTTCCAGCATCGAGGGTCCCAGGCCATTTCGGAATTGCCGTAATAGGCGTATGTTTCATGGGGAAAAAGTCCAACGGGGAAATAACTCACACCGTCTAAAAAGCCCCCTTTGAGCCGGTAACCGCCAATGTCAGAATGATAGGTTTTGCGAGCATCCCCGGGATTTACATAGCCCGTTGCAGCTTCTGCGCCGCCCATGCGGTAAAATTTCCCATCTGGAAAACTTTCGTGCCAGGCCATATTGCCATTGTGATAACGCCCACCCACCAGTACATCCTCATTCCAACCTGAATCAAAACCCCACATATCGGAGCCGGAAATGCCGTTCATGCGGGCTTCGATGGTTTGGGCAAAATTGGTGGAATAGTTGATGCCGCCGTCACTGGTGATCCAGAGATCGTTGCCAAGGGCGGCAATCGCCTGAATATCGGGGTGGCTCCAAGAAAGTCCGCCGACGTATGAGCCAAGTGCCGTCCATGTTTGGCCGCCGTTCAGGCTTTTGAACCAAGAACAGCCACCCGCAATCAATTGATTATCATTGCTTGGGTTCACGATAATCGCCATGTCGTAGAAACCCTGGGTAAACCAGTCCACGCCGTTGGCGTCCATCAGGTTGGTATGGTCGGGAATAGTATACGGCTGGCCGACTGTATTGTTCGGATTGGTATTTGACCAGGTACCGCCGCTGTTCGTGCTTTTAAAAACCCCGATGTAGCCGCCTAAATTGCCGCCTTCCCCACAGAGATAGGCGTACACTTTGGAAGGATTGGAAGGGCAAACAGCGATCATCCCTCCAGTGACGGACATCCCAGCAGCCGGAGTCCACCAACCAGCATTGGAATTTACAAAGCTGGCGCCCCCATCGGTCGAAACACGAAAATCAGAACCAGTACCACTCTTGCGAATGACAAAAACCGTGAGCGGGTCGCCGGGCTTAAATTCCACGGCCCAGGTTTGTTGCGTGTGGAGTTTTGTCCAATTTGTGCCTGCATTGGTGGTGCGGAGCAAGCCCTGATCGCTGGCCGCCAATACTATGTTGGGCTGATCGGGCTTGAACGCAACATCATTCACCCAAAGACCGCTTTCGCTATAGGTCGTGGCCCAAGTGGTGCCGCCATCGGTAGTTTTGATGATTTTTCCACTGGTGGCGGCATATACGGTATTGGGGTCGGTGGGGTGGATTTTTACTGCGCCAAAAGAGCCATGCAACACATTGACCGTGAGCAATTGCCAGTGCAGGCCCTTGTCGGTCGTTTTCCAGACGCCGCCCGATTCGCCACCGGCATAGAGGATATTTGGATTGGAAAGCGAGATGTCGATGGAATATACATTTGTCTGCCAGGTCACTTCTGTGAGGCCGTCAGTATCGTAGGTTTGTTTCGGCCCGAGAAAAGTCCAGCCGGAAGAGCCGCGCCCTTGTAGTTCCTTGGAGCGCAGTGCCAGCATGGCTTTTTCTTGCTCCTCCATTTCTTTTACCGTTGGTTCCTTCACAAAACCATCGGACTGCACAAACGGTCTTGCCCAGCGCATCCAATGCTTGAAGTATTGGGTGTAGGAGTTTTTTTCAAACGCATGGTTTTCATAATAATCGGCATACGCCTTTTGAATTTGAAAGACGTTGGGGTGCTCTTCCACCAACATTTGCATCCACTTGGGCGCGTCGGGGGTGACGAATGGAACAGAGGGTTTTTGTTGGGAAAAAAGGAGGATGGGGAGGAGCAGCCATGCCATCATGACTAGGACAAGGAGTAGAGACTTTTTCATGGGCAAAACGAATCGTTTATTGCGCAAATATCACGAAAAAAGGATGACTTTGGGCAGGGATACTTTTGCATTTGCCATGCTCGTTCGGGTATTTTTGGGAAACAGGATGTCAACTCCAAGGCACAAACGAATTGGATTGCGGGAGCCGTAGCTGAGGTGGATTTTTGTGGGAAAAATTACCTGATTTTGAAATTTAATTTGGAACTTCGCTTTCAAAAGGATTGGCATAAATTGCTTGTGTAATGCAACTTTTGGTAATCCTTTGGGGTTAGTGCTAAGTAAAAAAAGAAAAATGAAAGAAATGCCATATATCGGAATATTGATGTTTTTATTTTTGGGATGTGCAAATGGACAGAATTCTCAAATTGAATTAAATGAAGGATTCCAATTCATTGCTGACAACTTCAAAGAAGGAATTTATCAGGCAGACCTGATGACAGGTTCGGAAAATAATGAGAGAAGAATGGAGCTGACGTATAAGATGATGGATGCGGTTAAAAATAATTATGCATGGTATGTTGACTTTGTGAAAGATGCTCCTAATGGATTTCCTGTAAAATATGACAAAAAATTAGGCTTGACGGAAGACGAGTTCCGAGAATTCATGTCAATAATGGACAATTATCGAATGATCTCTGTATTAAAATTCGACCTCAACATAAAAAAAGATATGACACTCGGCTTTACATCGGGATACAATAATAAGCTATTCGAATCTTTAAAAATAGACTTGAAAAACCAAGAGATTCATTTGGGCAGTTATGAGTTCACGCTAACCGATACGATTTTAGTTTCTGATGAAAACAATAGGATGGGCAGCAAATATGCAGGATACCAATGGACCTATCAAGAACCTGAAAAAATTGATTTTAGCAATGTCGTAGAATTAATTGGGAAAGATGCAGTTTTGTATCGCATCAGTTTCGGGGTTCTCGAACCAAGCAAAAAACTCTATTTGTCAATAAAAGGAGTTGAAATTAAAAATGGAAAACAATCTAGTTTTGTAATTCCGATATTCATGGAAAAGAAAAAAGAATGAAAATCCCTGAAAGTAGCATTGGGGATATTTACGCAGTCACGCTCGCGTTGGTTGTCAGGTTTCATATCCCACCTTCAATTTCAAGAATAATTCCATCCAAAATCCTTATCAACTCCTCCCTGCTAGCCTCCACCTCAACCATGCTTTTAAAAACCGCCAAACGCCGGTCTTTGTAATTCCCTTGCAATATTCCCGAATCAATTTTTACCACGCTCGGATGGTGAAAAACCAACAATACCTCGTCCAATTTTCGCGCTGGAGGCCCAAAAGTCACTATGTCCTCTCGGTAGTAATAACTCGGAGCATTCCACTTGATACGCTCTGAAATATTGCTGTTGGCATTTTTGATGATCGTACGCAAGGCTTCAATAACCGCTTTTAGTGGGTGCTCAAGTTTGTCCATGTAGGCTTGCACCAATTCTTCATCGGTCAATTTTTTTGAGATCATAAAATGGAAAGTTGAGTTAAACACAAATGAATAAAACACATAAGGCACATAAGGCACATAAGGACACATAGCGTTGAAAATCAAAACTATGTGTCCTTATGTGCCTTATGTGTTTTATTCGTTTTTGTGTTCATATTGAAGTGCAATAACACCCGATGGAAAAACATGGGAGCTCACCAGTTTAAGCTTCTTATGGTCTTCCAATCTTGGAAACAAAGGAATGCCTTCGCCCAGTAAAATTGGATTCAAAAACAGCCAATAGCCATCTATCAAATCAAGTTGCATCAACGAATGAGCCGCGCTTGGGCTTCCAAAAATCAGGATTTCCTGTTCAGTGCCCGATTGTTTCAATCGGTTGATATTTTCTGCTAAATGATCACTGATAATCGTGGTATTCGGCAAAACCTGGCCTTGCATAGACTTTGATAACACCACTTTGGAAGCACTGTTGTACCATTTGGAATGCTCAATATCATGCTTCGATGCCTCGGGATGTTCCCCTGCCGTAGGCCAGTAGCCCTCCATCATTTCATACGTGACCCGCCCGTATAAGGCTGTATCTGATGCTTCGATTCGTTTGCCTGTGAAGTCAAACATTTCATCATCTACATGGATCCAGTCCATCTCGCCGTTTAAACCTGCCACAAACCCATCTAGGGAAGTGTGCATAAATAAAATCAACTTTCTCATGGTTGGATATTAGAATAATTGTTATTGGCTAAGCATATTTCTTTTTGCCACTAATTGCACTAATTTTCACTAAAATATCTTGTTTTATTCTAGTAATTCGTGAAAATTAGTGCAATTTGTGGCAAAAAAACATTTCGCTGCTAAGTAGTTACCAATAATTACTGTTTTTCAAGAATCCCCTTAAGTTTCGCCAAAGACTTTTCGTATTCCGTTCCGATCATTTCTTCCATACTCATAAAAACCTGCATGAAATTCATGGGATAGGCCATATGCCCGCTCATGGCCTGTTTCACTTTTGTGGTCGAATCATTTACGGCTTCTGTCGTCATGTATGCCGGAGAAACGGAAGCGAACATGCCCTTGAAGCGCAGCTCCGCGTCTATCCTTTCTCCTTCGGTGATCTTTTTGATTTCCTGTTCTCCGTTGCCCATCTTATCACTTTCCCAAGCGGAGACAAAACCGACGGTTCCATCCGTTCCACGATAAGTATGTTTCATCTTGGGGTCCATTTGGTTCCAGGTGCTCCAATTGTCCTGGTTTTTTAGGTACTTGACGTAATCGAAGACTTCTTGTTTGGGCTTGTTGATCGTGATTTCACGTTCCACAGCGTAGTCTTTTGACATGAACAAGGCGGCGATAAAGGGGATAGCGATGAGGATGCCCAACGCGATGAGGATTTTTTTCAGAATTTTCATTTTTAATCAATTTTGTTTTAGATGTGTGTGGAAAAATTTAAAAATTGGTGCGTTGCTATTCGTACGCCTGTTTCAAAACAGCAATGTCCAATTTCTTCATTTGCATCATCGCCTGCATGACTCTTTGGGATTTGGCAGGATCTGGGTCGCCCAATAACTGGCTCAAAATGGGTGGCACCACCTGCCACGATACCCCAAATTTGTCTTTCAGCCAGCCGCATTGGCTTTCTGCGCCCCCTTCAGTGGTCATCTTATCCCAGAAGTAGTCAATTTCTTCCTGTGTATCGCAATTGATGACAAAAGACAAGGCTTCGTTGAATTGAAATTGATGCGCCGCACTGCTATCCATGGCCATAAATTTTTGGCCTTCCAGCTTAAATTGTGCGTGTTTCACGGTGCCTTCTGTCGGGTCGGACTCACCTGCGGCATAGCGCAAAATCCCGTCCACGCCCGTGTTCTTGAATACGGACGAATAAAAGTTCATCGCCTCCTCCGCCCTGCCGTGCTGTTCACCAACAAACATGAGGCTAGGAGTGAATTTTTGCCCCACATCAGAAAGTTTGCCAAGCGACAATTGCCAGGAAAGCCCAAAGCGGTCTTGTACCCAACCGTATTTTTCGCTCCAAGGGTACTTGTCGAGCGGCATCATCACCGAACCACCTTCCGAAAGTTTTTGCCACGCCGTGTCAACCTCGGTCTCGGTTTCGCAGACGACATAAAAGGATATGGAGGGATTGATTTTAAACATAGGGCCTCCGTTCAGGGCAGCAAATTTTTGCCCACCCAGTTCAAAACCAGCTGTCATCACAGCACCGTTTGGCAACTTGACTATGCTCGTGATTTTTGAATTGGGGAAAATGGCCGTGTACAAATTCACGGCCTCTTCGGCTTGATGGTCGAACCAGAGGAAGGGAGTGATTTTTTGTGCTTCGGCCAATTCCTTCACCTTTTGCAAGGCTTTTGGGAACACTTCGACGACAAAATTGCAAAAGGAATCATCGGCATCCATTTCGGTGACCAGTTCCGTGCCGCCGTCCTTTTCACGAAGGGTATAATTTTCCAAAGCGCCCGACCAGCCTTTTGCCTCGGCGGAAGTAAAATCTTCCACGCCGTCTTTAAGCTCCCCGAGATGTTCAAAAGACATAAATTCGTTGGGAATTGATCGGGCAATCTTGCTCACCATACCCGAGCCTTTACCATCGGTGAAAAGGACTTTGCTGCCCTCCTTCCAATCGGTTTCGGCGCGGGAGCCTTCGCTGAATACGCTTGTCCAAACAGGATAACTTGAATCGCTCCAGAGGATTTCCCAGACGCGTTCTTTGGGGGCATTGATTTGAGTTGAAAAAGTTAGTTTTTTCATTGCTTAAAATTTTAGAAGTTGGTAATTAAATTCAACCCTGCTGTGATTCTACGTGTGCTTTAAAATTGTTCAAAATAGCTTGCCAACCGCCTTGTTGCAATTCGATGGAATTTTCAGTTTCGGCTTCAAAGTTGACCACCACTTTTGCTTCATCTCCATGGCCTGAAAAAAGCACTTCTGCTTTTCTGCCATCGCTCAAGGTATAAGCAAGTTTCTGGTTTGTTTTTACGTCGTCGTATATCCCACCAAATTCAAACCCCATGCTGCCATCCTTGGCTGCCATGTAGCTGCTGAACTTGCCTCCGGCTTTCAGGTCGTTGGTAGCAGCGGTGGTATGCCAGTCCTCTGAGGCACTGTTCCATTGCATGATATGCTCAGGCGAAGTGTAAATGGCCCAAACTTTTTCTACGGGAGCATGGACGGTGGCTTCTATGGTGATGTTGGTTTTGTCTGTTGAATTCATGTTGAAATTAATAAAAAAATAAGGAGATGATTGTTTTGAGGTTTTTGGGATAAAAAGGATGAGAGGCTGTTTCAGGGTTTCGGGGAATCATGGTTTACCATCCACTGCACGCCAAATTGGTCCTTCAGCATTCCGAAGTAAGCGCCCCAAAAAGTATCAGCAATCGGCATGGACACTTCGCCGCCTGTAGAGAGCGCTTGGAACAATTGGTCGGCTTCTTCCTTGCTGCTCGCCGTAATTGAGATGTTGAAGAGGTTGCCCTGGATGCCCGTGGTGAAATCCGGCGGACAATCACTGCCCATTAGTACGCAGTCCCGCACAGGCAGGGCAACGTGAAGCATTTTGTTGGCTTCGCTTTCCGGCATAGGCGTTTCGGAAGATGGCATATCGCCAAAGCGGGAGAAGGTGGTAAATTCACCGCCGAATACGGATTTGTAGAAGTTGAAGGCTACTTCGGCGGTGCCGTTGAAGTTTAGATAGACGTTGAGGAATGCCATGTGGTGTATTTTTTGAAATGAAAAAAAGTTATTGTTGCGAAAAGGTTATCTCAATGGTTTCGATGAATATCTGTTGCTAAACAATATTACTAACCTTGTACAATCCTATAAGGTTTTAAAAAACCTTATAGGATTCAATTTGACACAAGTCCTATAAATCCTGCGTATTTTTTTCAAAATGCAATAGCCACTGATTCCCAAACTTATCGGTCAAGTCCCCAAACAATGCGCCCCAAAAAGTTTCCTCCAGAGGATGGGTTGTTTGCCCGCCCGTCGAGAGTTTGGCGTAGGCATTTTTGATTTCTTCCTCGCTACTACAATTGAGCATCATGGAAATGTTATTGCCACGAATCAGCCCTTTTTCTGAAACTATATCAGAAGCCATCAACGAAAGTTCAGCTTGGGTGAGTGTAGAATGCAAAATACAGCCTGCCATTTCAGGAGGCAGTTTTTCGGCCATTGGCGACTCTCCAATAGTTTGCACGAAAAGTTCGCCACCGAGGCATTCTTGGTAAAACGTCATAGCTTCTCGACAGTTGCCATTAAAGGTCAAATAAGAAATTATTTGTTTCATTATACTTCGATTTTGTATGCTGCAAAGGTGCAAATATTCCATTATTCGACGTAGGTGGCAAATGCGACAAGTTAAAGGGTTGTTTGCGACAAAACTAATTGTTTATCTTTGCTCCATGAAAAAGGTTTCCATTCTCGTTCCTGAAACGGCGGTTTTGGCCGCCATTGCCGACCCCCGTTACATGTTCACGGCGGTAAACCAATTTTTCACTTCCGCAGGCTTACCCGCCATGTTCGAGGTAGAACTCGTCGGACTTTCCAAAGAGGTGCGACTGAATGACGGCCTGTTCTCCATTCACCCCGACAAATTGCTCGACGAGGTTGGGCAGACCGACCTGATTTTCATACCCGCTTTAAGTGGCGATTTAAAAACTGCCCTCGATCTGAACCAGGAAATTGTGCCCTGGATTATACAGCAACACCGCAAAGGGGCGGAAGTTGCCTCGCTTTGCATAGGGGCCTTTTTGTTGGCTTCGACTGGGCTGTTGGATGGCAAACAATGCTCAACGCATTGGCTGTTTGCCAACGAATTCCGGCAGATGTTCCCCAATGTTGACCTCGTAGACGGCAGCATCATCACCGAAGATCAGGGCATTTATTCGAGCGGAGGGGCAAGTTCATATTGGAATTTGCTGCTGTATTTGGTGGAAAAATACACCAACCGAGAGACCGCGATTCTCGCCTCCAAGTTCTTTGCTATTGACATTGATCGCAACAGTCAATCGGCGTTTATGATTTTCCAGGGTCAAAAAGACCATGTGGATACCGAAATCCGGCAAGCGCAAGATTTCATAGAGCAACACTTTCAAGAAAAAATCACGGTGGAACAACTGGCCGATATGGTGGCAGTCGGGAGAAGGAGTTTTGAGCGGCGTTTCAAAAAAGCCACCAATAATACCGTCGTGGAATACCTGCAACGCGTAAAAATTGAGGCCGCCAAAAGAAGTTTGGAAAACAGCCGTAAAAACGTGACAGAGGTCATGTTCGATGTAGGGTACACCGATACTAAAGCCTTTCGGGATCTTTTTAAAAAAGTTACCGGGCTGACCCCGGTCGAGTATCGAAATAAGTACAACACCATTCAAACCCGAACACTCGCCAACTAGATTGTTTGCATGACCTTCCTTACCTTCGCCCACTTTTTGGGACTATGTCATGCTAGAGTTTTTTCTGACGATATTACAAGCCTTCTTCACCGTCTTGGTCGTTTGGCTTCTTGATCTTGTAATTTGGGGCGATCCGACCCATTTGAATCTGCGCATTTTAAAGATATGCTATGATGCACGTACTAAAGCGGCAACCTTTATTGGTGGGCAATTAAAACCCATGAGGGATGCTTGGTCGAGATTTTTCGCGCCCCTGAGCACACGCTGGGCTGGTTTTCTTGGTAAATATCCTGTCGTTGGTAAAATATTGCGAGGAGGGCGCTTACTTATACGTTTGGGCTTTAACCTGATCTTGTTCCTAATCATTGGCGTATGGTTCGGCCTGTTTGGACGGCTACCTTCCACCAGCGATCTCCGCGAAATAGAATCAGCGAACTCCACCGAGATTTATACCGCAGACAGTATTTTGATCGGGAAGTATTTTTTCGAAAACCGCACGTCCATTTCGCTCGAAAATGTATCGCCATTCATCATCAACGCCCTCATTGCTACGGAAGACAGACGTTTTTTGGAACATAGCGGCATTGATATTATGAGTTATTTGCGGGTGGCTTATGGTCTCGCTACGGGTCAACGGCAGCGGGGCGGTGGCTCTACCTTGAGCCAACAATTGGCCAAGAACCTTTACCCAAGAAAGAACTACTACATCCCCGGGGTGAGCATGGCAATCAATAAGATACGTGAGAATTTTATCTCCGTTCGCCTCGAAAGGGTTTACTCCAAACCTCAGTTGCTAAGCCTGTATTTAAATACAGTACCCTTCGGTGAAAATGCGTTTGGCATCAATGTAGCCTCGCGGCAATTTTTTGGCAGAAAACCCGATGACCTCACCGTAGATCAAGCCTCCACGCTCGTTGGAATGCTCAAAGGCACGACCCTCTACAACCCGCTGCGGAATCCCGAAAATGCCAGAAAACGCCGCAACGTGGTGCTGAGCCAAATGGTCAGAAACGGCCACCTTACCCAAAAAGAATACGACGAACTGAGCAAAAAACCCGTGGGCGCAAAACGCTACAACGTGGACAACAACAACGAAGGCACTGGCACCTACTTCCGTGAGCACCTCCGCACCGATGTGATGCCCAAAATCCTTAAAGACCTTCGAAATGCTGACGGCAAGCCCTACAACCTTTATACCGACGGCCTAAAAATATATACCACCCTCCACTCCGAAATGCAGCAATTCGCTGAGGAATCGGTGCAAAAGCACATGCAGGGGCTTCAAAAACAATTTGACACACATTGGAAAAACTACAAGCTCGAAAAACCCTGGGGCGACGACAAATGGATTGACAAACAAATCGAAAACAGCGACCGCTGGGAGGCGCTTAAAGAAGCTGGCTTAAGCGATGAAGATGCGCGCAAATCTTTTGAGACCCCGACGCGCATGAGCATTTTCACTTGGAAAAACGGAGGCTCGGAAATGGATACCACCTTGAGCCCCCTCGATTCGGTGCGCTACTATTTTTGTATGCTCAACTGCGGGTTTATGGCCATGGATCATCGCAATGGCTACGTTCGCGCTTGGGTGGGGGGCATCCATTTCAAAGATTTCAAGTTGGATCATATGCTTACCAAACGGCAGGTTGGTTCCACCTTCAAACCAATTGTCTATGCAGCAGCCCTGCAAGACACCATTAAACCCTGCACTTATTTCCACAATGCAATCAAAAAAATTGTGGATTGGGAACCGCATAACGCGGATGAGACCTATGGCGGTTGGTACTCCATGGCAGGTGCGCTTACCCGTTCTGTCAATGTCGTCACCGCCCAAATCATCGAGAAAGTTGGCATCCAAAAAACCATTGATCTCGCACGGAAAATGGGTGTCACTTCTCCCTTGCCACGTGAGTATGGCATCAGCCTGGGGGCTGCCGATATTTCGCTGTACGAAATGATGAAAGTGTACGGCACCATGGCCAATGCAGGCAAACGGCCTGAACCTGTTATCATCCTCCGTGTAACGGACCGCCGTGACAATGTCATTTACGACTACAGTAAGGAACTTGCGCTCAATCCCAATCTCGGCCCGCACGAGACGGCCATGACCGTCAACCAAGCTGCCACCATGACCAAAATGCTCCAAAATGTGGTGGATTACGGTACGGGAGCGCGCCTCCGCTCGTATGTGCGCGGCGATTTTGCCGGCAAGACCGGCACCACCCAAAACCATTCTGATGGCTGGTTTATTTGCTACAACCCCCAACTTGTCACTGGCGCCTGGGTAGGAGGCGAAAGCCCTGCGGTACGCTTTCGCAACATGGCTCAGGGACAAGGTTCGGCCATGGCGCTGCCCATTGTAGGCGGCTTTTGGAACCGAATTGCGGGCGACAAAAAACTCAACAAACTTCTGTTAGAGCGATTCCCAACGCCAAAGCCGGAGGTCTTGAACATGTTGGGATGCCAGCCCTGGATCCTTATCTCACCGGATTCTTTCCAGACTTTCATGGCACAAGTAGGGCAAGACTCTACCCTTCGCGACTCCTTACTGCAATTCTACACCAAGCGACTAAAACCCGGTGAAACGCCCGGTGGGGAAGCGCCGCCAGACAAAGGAGATCCTGAAGAAAATAAGGATAAGCCAAAGAAGGAGGGATTGTTTAGACGGATTTTTGGTCACAAGCCTGATAAAAAGGAGGAGAAGCGAGGGGGAGGCAACTAAGGAACGGGCGAATAATAACTTGTTACTTTCAGGTAGATTACTTTTTGCTCAGACAACTATCTTTTTGTGCGAATAGTGGGGCTCTTTAATCAAAAAGATAGGCCGTATGAGCAGAAAGGAATCAGATGAAAGTAACAAGTTATTATTCGCCCGTTCCTAAGCGCCTTTACATTTTTTTACACTTTTTAATACGCTCGCCCCGCGCTATCCTTTAATGCTGCATTACTTTTGGTGGTGATATATCACGACTAAAATGTTCCGGCCTCCTGCTCATCTTGTCCATTTGGTTTTATGGTGGTGCTTCTTAGCCCCGATGCTGCTCCCTGCACAATCGGGCGAACGCCTGACCCGGCTTGAGCGCCAACTTTCCAACGCGACATCTGATCTCGACAGGGCTATTGCGCTGGACAGTCTCGTGACCGCGTACCTTGGGATGGATATGGCGCGCTGCGACCAATATCTGCGACTTCTTGAACAAATTACAAAACCATTAGAACAAGACCCCAGGGCCAAGGGGCTTTCTCTTGGAAATCTGGGCACTGCCTACTATCAGCGCGGTGGGTATCACCTTTACAATTCCGACTACGCAGCCGCTTTTAATTCGCTTTTGAAAGCGCTGGGCATATTTGAGCAGATTTCCGACAGCATCAAGATTGCTGCCAGCCTCAATGGCCTCGGCATGACCACCCAGCGACAAAAAGACCTCGAAAAAGCGGCCCGATACTACGATCAGGGCATCCAACTCCTTCGGACGCATCAGACGCCCGCTCCCCACCGCTTAGCGGAATGGCGGGATATTCTCAAATCGCTTTACATCAATTACAGCGGTCTGATGATAGGTCAAAAACGTTATGAGGAGGCTCGCCAACTGCTGGACAAATCAGAACAAATCATGTTGCAAATGCGCAATGCTGATGGCTGGGGTTCGCTTTACCGCAACCTAGGTATTTGCGCCATGAATCTTGGCAAGAAAGCCGATGCCTTTGGCTTTTTCTGCCGAGCTTTGGCCTACCACCGCGAGCGCGGCGATTCGAGCAGTAGCGCCACCACCATGGCATACCTCGGCGAACTTCAGCTGAAAACAGGAGATCCAGACTGTGCAAGCCAGACTTTCGCACACATACTTCGAATCGGTCAATTTTTGAAAGAAAAGCGCCACCTTGAATCTGGTTATCGGGGTTTGGGCGAAGCCCAGCAAATGAAAGCTCAGCGCAATCCTGATCCAGCCACCAAAGACTCGCTTTACCGCCGCGCTATCGAAAACCTTAAAATGGCGAGGATCTACAACGATTCCATTTTCGACCTGGAAAAAAACGCACAGATGGCGGAGCTGCTAGTCCGTTACGACACCGAACGAAAACAGCACGAAATAGAGCGACTCAACAGCGAAAAACAAAACCGAGACATTGAATTGCAAAAAAGCAGGGTGTTGCGCACGGCCCTGATACTTGGGCTGCTGGCATTGTGCCTTATTGTATTTCTGATGTACAGGTATAATGCCCATAAAGCGCGCATCCATCGGGAACTGCAACAGCGCAACGCCGAAATAGAGCGTCAACAGGCTGAGATAGAAAGCCAAAACCAGCGCCTGACCGAAGCCAGCCAGTTTAAGAGCATCTTCCTCTCCAATATGAGCCATGAAATACGCACCCCGCTCAATGCAGTGGTGGGCATGACGGGGCTATTGGACGACACCACGCTCCAACCCAAACAGCGCGAGTATGTGCAATCCATCCAAATTGCTTCCGAAAACTTGCTCATGCT